>NZ_JBKFGF010000026.1:0-227774 GCF_051233485.1 Massilia sp. LXY-6 | reverse complement strand
GGACGAACATTCCGGCGAGGCGGTCAAGGTGTTCGTGGTCAAGAAGGACCCGGCCCTGACGGCCGAACAGCTGATGGACTACTGCAAGCGCGAGCTCACCGGCTACAAGAAGCCGAAGTACATCGAATTCCGCAGCGAACTGCCGAAGACCAACGTCGGCAAGATCCTGCGCCGCGCACTGCGCGAGGAAAAGCAGGCGGCATAGTTAGATGAAGTACCGTCGTCCCCGCGCAGGCGGGACCCAAGTTCTGCCTTGGGTCCCCGCCTGCGCGGGGACGACGTTTGTTGAAACAAGGAAGGTAACAACATGGACAAATTCTGGCTGGAGTCGTACGAGACGGGCGTACCGGCGGAGATCGACTGGACGCAATACCGCTCCCTCACGCACCTGCTGGAGGAAGCCTTCCGCAAGTACGCGGCTCGCCCCGCCTACGCCTGCATGGGCAAGTCCATGAGCTTTGCCGAACTCGATCGCCTGTCCGGCCAGATGGCCGCGTGGCTGCAGAGCCGCGGCCTGCAGCCGGGCGCGCGCGTGGCGATCATGCTGCCGAACGTGCTGCAGTATCCGGTGGCGATGGCGGCCGTGCTGCGCGCCGGCTACACCATCGTCAACGTGAACCCGCTGTACACCGCGCGCGAACTGCAGCATCAGCTGAACGACTCGGGCGCCGAAGCCATCGTGGTGCTGGAGAATTTCGCGCACACGGTGGCCGACGTGGTGGGCCAGACCAAGGTCAAGCACGTCATCGTCGGCAGCATGGGCGACCTGCTGGGCGCGAAGGGCCTGGTCGTCAACTTCGTGGTCCGCACCGTCAAGAAGATGGTGCCGGCCTGGTCCATCCCGAACGCGGTGCCGTTCAAGCGCGTGCTGGCGGAAGGCGCGCGCCAGACACTCCATCCGGTCCAGGCCGGCCATGACGACATCGCCTTCCTGCAGTACACCGGCGGCACCACCGGCGTGTCGAAAGGCGCGGTCCTGACGCACAGGAACGTGATCGCCAACGTGCTGCAGAACGAGGCCTGGTTCGCGCCGACGCTAGCCAAGGCCGGCGCCGACCTGCAGTTCGTGTGCGCGCTGCCGCTGTACCACATCTATGCGCTGACCGTCTGCGCCCTGCTGGGCCTGCGCACGGGCGGCATGAACCTCCTGATCCCGAACCCGCGCGACATTGGCGGCTTCATCAAGGAGCTGCGCAGCTACCGCATCAACGTGTTCCCGGCCGTGAACACGCTGTACAACGGCCTGGTGAACCACCCGGACTTCGCGAGCCTCGATTTCTCGGGCCTGCTGGTCTGCCCGGGCGGCGGGATGGCGGTGCAGAAGCCGGTGGCCGACAAGTGGCTCCAGCTCACCGGCGTCCCGATCGTCGAGGGCTATGGCCTGTCCGAGACCTCGCCGGTGGTGTCCGCCAACCGCTGCGACATCACCGACTTCACCGGCACCATCGGCCTGCCGCTGCCGTCCACCGAAATCCGCATCCTCGACGAAGCCGGCAACGAAGTCCCGTTCGGCACCGCCGGCGAAATCTCGGTGCGCGGCCCGCAGGTGATGGCCGGCTATTGGCAGCGTCCGGACGAAACGGCCAAGGTCATGACGCCCGACGGCTTCTTCAAGACCGGCGACATCGGCATCATGAACGAGCAGGGCTACATCAAGATCGTCGACCGCAAGAAGGACATGATCCTGGTCTCGGGCTTCAACGTGTACCCGAACGAGGTCGAAGAGGTGGTGGCGGCCCATCCGGGCGTGCTGGAAGTGGCCTGCGTGGGCGTGCCGGACCAGCACTCGGGCGAGGCGGTCAAGCTGTACGTGGTCAGGAAGGACAGGGCGCTGAGCAAGGAAGACCTGCTCGACTACTGCAAGGAACAGCTGACCGGCTACAAGCGGCCGAAGTTCATCGAGTTCCGCGAGTCGCTGCCGAAGACGAACGTCGGCAAGATCCTGCGGCGCGAGTTAAGGGATGAGAAGCAGACTGCCTGATCGTCGGGTCAAATTGACGTAAGCTCCACGCCCGCCGTGCCATCCTCGACCCTGAAGGCCGCCAGCTCGCGCTGCACGGTCTTCGGGTCCCGCACCTCGTCCAGGCCCATAAAGCGGGTCCTGGTCTCCTGCGGTGTCACCTCCATCAGCATGTAGCCGCGCTTGTCGCTGCGCCCGAACTTGATGTGCGGGTTCATCGCCACGTATTGCGAAGTGCGCTGCTGCGGGCGCGAGCTCGAGGTGACGGAGGTGCCGACGAACTCGGTGGCGATGACCGGATTGTCCTTCGATACGGGCTGGTTGAAGTCCCGCCGCAGCTCGCCCGCGTAAAACGTGTGGACGTCGCCGCCCAGCACCAGCGGATTGCTCGCGCGGGTCTTCAGCAGCGTGTCGAGCAGGCGCCGGCGCGCCGCCGGATAGCCGTCCCAGCCATCTGTCCAGAAGCGCCCGCCGTCCGGCTCCGTGATCGGCACTTGGGTCGACTGCGCCATCAGGGTCTGCTGGGCCAGGATGTTCCAGCGTGCCTTCGAACTTGCCAGGCCGTCCTCCAGCCAGGTTTCCTGCTCCAGGCCCAGCATGCTGCGCGACAGATCCAGCAGGGAAGGGCAGGCGCGCGGGCCCACCGAATTCGAGCCGCCCAGGCCCCTGCGGGGGCACACCTCATGGGCGCGGTACTGGCGGTCGTCCAGCACGTGGAAGCGCGCCAGGCGGCCCCAGTCATAGCGCTGGAACATGCGCACATTCCCGAAGTTTTGCGGCGCCGGCAGGCGCAGCGGCATATGTTCGTAGAAGGCCTGGTACGCGGCCGCGCGCCGCGCTGCGAAATCAGGCGATAAACGCTCGTCGCGGTCGGCGGCGTAGTCGTTGGCGACTTCGTGGTCGTCCCAGGTCACGATCCAGGGCGCGGCCAGGTGGGCGGCCTGCAGGTCCGGATCGGTCTTGTACTGGGCGTAGCGCTGGCGGTAGCTCGCCAACGTGAACGATTCGTTCTGGCGCACGGCGCGCTGCGGATGCTGCAGCTGGAAGGCGCCCCATTCGTAGATGTAGTCGCCGAGGAAGGCGACCAGGTCGGGCGCGGCCCCTGCGATGTAGCGGTGCGCCGCATAGCTGCCGAATTCCCAGTGCTGGCAGGAGGCCACGGCCAGCTTGAGCAGGCCGGGCATCGCATTCGCGGGCGGTGCGGTGCGGGTGCGGCCGACCGGGCTGACGGCGTCGCCCAGCATGAAGCGGTACCAGTACCAGCGACCCGGCTGCAGGCCGGTGACGTTCACGCGCACGCTGTGCGCCAGCTCGGGCGTGGCGATCGCGCTGCCGCGCGCGGCGATGTCGCGGAAGGCCTCGTCGTGCGCGACTTCCCAGCGCAGCGGCACCGCCAGCCTGGGCGCCGAGCCGGCATCCAGCGGATCGGGAAGGATGCGGGTCCACAGGATGACCGAATCCGGCAGCGGCGAGCCGGACGCCACGCCCAGGCTGAACGGGTAGCCGGCGCGATTGACCGGCGCGGCCCGCAGGACACCCGAGGCGGTGACGGCCGCGGCAAGGCGCGCCGCATCCAGCAGGAACAGGCGGCGGCGCGGCTCCATCCGTGCTGTGATCCGCGTCTTATTCGGCGAAAAGGGATTCCAGCGGCGGCAGCTGGCGCGGCTTGCGGTCCGGGCCGGTCGCGACGTAGGTGAGGGTGGCCTCGGTGACTTTCACGACGTTGGTCTGCAGGCGGTTACGCTCGGCATAGACCTCGACGTAGACGGTGATCGAGGTATTGCCGACCTTGACGACGTCGGCGTAGAAGGACAGCAGGTCGCCGACGAACACCGGGTTCTTGAACAGGAAGGAGTTCACGGCAATGGTGGCCACGCGGCCGTTCGCGCGGCGCACCGCCGGCAGCGAGCCGGCCACGTCGACCTGGGCCATGATCCAGCCGCCGAACACGTCCCCGTAGACATTCGCGTCGGACGGCGCCGGCATCATCCGCAGCACCGGCATCTTTCCTTCAGGCAGGCGGGTCGTGGACGGGGTCTGGTTTTCTGGCTGGGTCATCTTGAAATCTCGGTAAAAGCTACAATCGTCCCAGATTGAACCATAAATAAAGAATCCCTGTCATGCGACGCTCTCCTCCAAGCTCATCCCTGCCACCGGCTGCCGATCCGAATGCCAAACGCAACGACTGGGCGACCATCGGCACGCTGATGCCTTACCTGTGGGTCTACAAATGGCGCGTGATGGCCGCGCTGCTGTGCCTGATCGGCGCGAAGGTGGCCAACATCGGCGTGCCGCTGGTGCTGAAGAACATCGTCGACCGGCTCAGCATCGACCCGTCCAACCCGCAGGCGCTGCTGGTGCTGCCGCTCGGCGCCCTGGTCGCCTACGGCGCGCTGCGCTTCTCGACCACGCTGTTCACCGAGCTGCGCGAATTTTTATTTGCCCGCGTGACCCAGCGTGCGGTGCGCACCATCGCGCTGAAGGTGTTCCGCCACCTGCACGCGCTGTCGCTGCGCTTCCACCTGAACCGCCAGACCGGCGGCATGACGCGCGACATCGAGCGCGGCACGCGCGGCGTCAACTCCCTCGTGTCGTATTCGCTGTTCTCGATCCTGCCGACCCTGGTCGAGATCACGCTGGTGCTGGGCTACCTGGTGCTGCACTACGATAAGTGGTTCTCGATCATCACCGCCGTGGCGCTGGTCACCTACATCACCTTCACCATCGTCGTCACCGAGTGGCGCACCCATTTCAGGCGCACGATGAACGAGCTCGATTCGAAGGCCAACACCAAGGCCATCGACTCGCTGATCAACTTCGAGACCGTGAAGTACTTCGGCAACGAAGACTACGAAGCGAAGCGCTACGACGCAGGACTGCAGGACTACGAGCGGGCCGCGGTGCGTTCGCAGACTTCGCTTTCTTTTCTCAACAGCGCGCAGTCGCTGATCATCGCCGCGGCCGTCACCGCCATCCTGTGGCGTGCGACTCAGGGCGTGATCGACAAGACCATGACCCTCGGCGACCTGGTGCTGGTCAACTCCTTCATGCTGCAGCTGTACATTCCGCTCAACTTCCTGGGCGTGATCTACCGCGAGATCAAGCAGAGCCTGGCCGACATGGAGCGCCTGTTCGGATTGCTGGCGCAGCACCGCGAAGTGGCCGATGCTCCCGATGCCAGGCCGCTCCTCACGGGCGGCGCCAAGGTCGAGTTCTCGCACGTCGAGTTCAACTACGACCCCAAGCGCCAGATCCTGTTCGACGTCGACTTCACCATCCCGGCCGGCACCACCACCGCCGTGGTCGGCCACAGCGGCTCCGGCAAGTCGACCCTGTCGCGCCTGCTGTTCCGCTTCTACGACGTGCAGCAGGGAGCGATCAGCATCGATGGCCAGGACATCCGCAGCGTGACCCAGGAATCGCTGCGCCACGCGATCGGCATCGTGCCCCAGGATACGGTGCTGTTCAACGACACCATCGAATACAACATCGCCTACGGCCGCCCCGGCGCCAGCCGCGAGGACATCGTGGCGGCGGCGCGCGCGGCCTCCATCCACGACTTCATCGAAAGCCTGCCCGACGGCTATGCGACAATGGTGGGTGAGCGCGGCCTGAAGCTGTCCGGCGGCGAGAAACAGCGCGTGGCGATCGCGCGCACGCTCCTCAAGAACCCGGCGATCCTGATCTTCGACGAAGCGACGTCGGCGCTGGATTCCAAGTCGGAACAGGCGATCCAGGCGCAGCTGAAGGAAATCGCGAAGCAGCGCACGACGCTCGTGATCGCGCACCGCCTGTCGACCATCGCCGACGCCCACCAGATCCTGGTGCTCGACCACGGCCGCATCGTCGAACGCGGCACGCACGGGCAGCTGATCGCGCAGAACGGGCTGTATAAACAGATGTGGGACCGGCAGCAGGCAAGGCAGGACGAAGAGCTGGCCTCGAAGCCGCTGGAACTGGAACAAGACTAGGAAAGACAAGGATGGAAAACCAGATCGTCGAGATCGACATGACGAAGGTCGGCCACGGCAATCCGGCCTGGATCGCCGCGCTGGAAGCGGGCAAGGTGCTGTACTTCCCGAACTTCGCCGAGCATGGCTTCGCGCCGAAGAAGGAAGAGCTGGCGCTGTTCCGCGAGGATATCCGCGACCCCAAGACCCGCAACATCAGCCTCGACCCTGCTGGCCGGCTGAAGGGCGCGCTCGGCGACGACGCCACCCAGGCCCTGATGGCCGGCATGATCGGCCGCTTCCGCGCCGAGGCCGAGGGCCTGCTGGGGAACCTGGTGCCGCGCTACAGCGAACACCTGCGCCGCGGGTCGGTGAGCTTCCGCCCGGCCAAGGTCGAGACCCGGGTCCAGTCCTGGCGCGCCGACGACCGCCGCCTTCACGTCGACGCCTTCCCCTCGCGCCCGAACCGCGGCGAGCGCCTGCTGCGCGTGTTCGCCAACGTGAACCTGGAGGGGACCCCGCGCGTGTGGCGCGTGGGCGAGCCGTTCGAGGACGTCGCCCGGCGCTTCCTGCCGCGTCTAAAACCCTATGTGGCCTGGCAGGCCAAGGCCCTGGCCGCACTGCACGTGACCAAGTCGCTGCGCAGCGAATACGACCACCTGATGCTGCAGCTGCACGACGCCATGAAGTCCGACCTCGACTACCAGAAGAACGCGCCCCAGGTGACCTTCGGCTTCCCGCCCGGCTGCGCCTGGGTGTGCTTCTCGGACCAGGCCTCGCACTCGGTGATGTCGGGCCAGTACATGCTGGAGCACACGCTGCAGCTGTCGCCGATGCAGCAGTACGACAAGGAGTCCAGCCCGCTGGCGATCCTGACGCGCCTGCAGGGGCACGCCCTCGTTTAAAGGAGCTGCAGCTCCTTCCCGTGCACGCGCAGGACCTCCACGATCCGCACTGCTGCCGGCGACAGATAGCCGTTCTTCCGCCAGCTCAGGCCCAGGCGGCGTTTCATCTGGGCCTCGGCCAGGACGACTTCGCGCACGCGTGCCCGGCCCGAGACCAGGTTGAAGCGCGAGACAAACCCGAGTAAGGAGGTCTTCTCCAGGATCGGCAGGATCGCGTTCAGCACGTTCGGTTCGATCTGCACCTGCGGCCGCGGCAGGCCATGGCGCTCGAAGGTCTGGTCCAGCCACTGGCGCGACGCCACCGTCCGCGCCGGCAGCATCCACTTGTAGTCCAGCAGGCCGGCGAGGGTGCACGGCGCGTCGAAGATCGGGTGGTTCTCGCTCGCCATCACGACCACCGTGTCCTCGGCGATCTGCTCGCACACGATGTCGGCATCATTGTCCAGCATCGGTCCCACCACCAGGTCGAGTTCCCCGTCGCGCAGGCTGGCCAGCAGATTGTCGTTCATCGCCACGCTCAGGTTGATGGAGATCGCCGGCGCCTCGAGCAGCAGCTGCTCGAACACGCGCGGCATCATGTGCTCCGCCAGCGTCGGCAGGCAGCCGATGCGGACCTTGCCCTGCAGGCCGCCGGCATAATCCTGCATCTCGCGCGCCGTCTCCTCCACCATGATCGCCATCTGGCGCGTGCGCCGCACCAATACCTCGCCGGCGGCGGTCAGCCGCATGCCGCGCCCATCCTTTTCGAACAGTTTCGCACCCAGGTCGTCTTCCAGCCGGTCGATGCACTTGGTCAGCGCCGGCTGGGTACGGTGCAGGCGCTCGGCGGCCCGCGCCAAGCTGCCTTCGGTGGCGATCATCTCGAAATACTTCAGGTCGCGAAAGTCCACAATATATTCCTGAAAGTTTAAGAATTAGAAAATTAAGTGAATATACATTATAGATTGCTCTTCCTATACTCGGCTCATACAAGACCTGCTGACCAACAAAGCAGCCGCATCGGAGGAGACATCGATGGCACCCCGCGTTGTTCGCGCCGTACCGCGCACGTTTCTTTCCGTGGCTGTTTCTCACTAACGACGAGGACATTCCATGAGCCATACCACTCCACCCGACGTGATCCGCGAGATCGAGCGCATCGACTCCGAACTGGTCGCACGCGCCGCCCAGTACCCGTCTTCCATCCTGGCCGACGTCGCCGGCCGCCGCGGTGCCCTGAGCAGCCGCATCGCCCCGCTGGCGCCGACCATGCGCCTGGCCGGGCCGGCCGTGACCGTCGAAGTGCGCCCCGGCGACAACCTGATGATCCACGCCGCGATTGCGATCGCCAGGCCGGGCGACGTGCTGGTCATCGACGGCAAGGGCGACGAATCCTGCGCGCTGATGGGCGAGATCATGGTCTCGCAATGCATGGCGATGGGCATCGCCGGTATCGTCGTGTACGGCGCCGTGCGCGACACCGAAGCGATCCGCGCACTCGGCTTCCCGCTGTACGCCACCGGCGCCAACCCGAACGGCCCGAACAAGCTGGCGCCGGGCCGCATCAACTGGCCGGTGTCGGTGGGCGGCGTGACCGTGCAGCCGGGCGACCTGGTGGTGGCCGATGCCGACGGTGTCGTGATCGTCGAACCCGCCAAGGTGCCAGCGGTGCTGGAACTGGCCCGTAAAAAGCTGGACAACGAGACCACGCGCCTGCAAGGCATCCGCAGCGGCGCGCAATTGCGTCCGACCTGGCTCGACGGTGCCCTGCGCAAGGCCGGCGTGCTGGCCGAAGGAGAAACGCTGTGAGCGCCGTCCTCAAGGAGCAGCCTGAACGGGACGTGGTCCTGGTGACCGGCGCCGACCTGGCCGACAAAGCCGTCGCGCTGCTGTCGTCCTACGAACTGGTCTACGCCGGCAAGACGCCGACCGAGGACGATCTGGTGGCCCTGTGCCGCCAGCACCAGCCGGTCGCGATGATCGTGCGCTACGGCCGCATCACCGAGCGAGTGATCGGCGCCTGCACCCGCCTGCGCGTGATCTCCAAGCACGGCTCCGGCACCGACACCATCGACAAGGACGCGGCGGCAAGGCATGGCGTCGCCGTCAAGGCGGCGGTCGGTGCCAACGCAGCGGCCGTGGCCGAACATGCGTGGGCGCTGATCTTCGCCTGCGCCAAGGACGTGCCGGCGCTTGATCGCCGCATGCACGAAGGCCACTGGGACAAGGCCACCCACAAGAGCCTGGAACTGAAAGGCCGTACGCTCGGCCTGGTGGGCCTGGGCGCGATCGGCGCACGCGTCGCCACGGTCGGCAGCGCGCTGGGCATGCGCGTCATCGCGCACGACCCGTTCGCCAAGGCAGCCCCGGAAGGCGTCGAGCTGCTGCCACTGCCTGACGTCATCGCCGGCGCCGACGTGCTGTCGCTGCATTGCCCGCTCACCAGGGACAACGCCAACATGCTGAACGCCGCCACGCTGGCGACCATGCGCCCGGGTGCGATCGTGGTCAACACGGCGCGCGGCGGCCTGATCGACGAAGCGGCGCTGGCGGCTGCCCTGCGCAGCGGCGCCTTGCGTGCGGCTGGCCTGGACAGCTTCCAGGTCGAGCCCTTCGCCCCGGGCCATCCGTTCACCGGACTCCCGAATGCCATCCTGTCGCCGCACATCGGCGGCGTGACCAGCGATGCGTATGTCGGCATGGGCACGGCGGCAGCGAGCAACGTGCTGGCGGTCCTGCAACAACAGGCCTGACGTCACACAAAAACCACAAGCGCGCACCCAAGACGCGCTTAAACCCTTACAGTATCGGGAGACGACATGAACGATATCGACAATCATCCCCGCCTCGAGGCGGAAACGATGCGCAAGGTGACCTGGCGCATCATTCCCTTCCTGATCGTTTGCTACCTGCTGGCCCTGATCGACCGCGGCAACATCGGCATGGCCGCCCTGCAGATGAACGACGACCTCGGCCTCACCAAGAAGGTGTTCGGTTTTGCCGGCAGCCTGTTCTTCATCGCCTACTTTTTCTTCGAAGTGCCGAGCAACCTGGCATTGCAGAAGTACGGCGCGCGCAAGTGGATCGCCCGCATCATGATCACCTGGGGCCTGGTATCGGCCGGCACCGCCTTCGTGCAGGGCCAGAACTCGCTGTTCTTCATGCGTTTCCTGCTGGGCGCAGCCGAAGCCGGCTTCTTCCCCGGCGTGGTGCTGTACCTGACCTACTGGTTCCCGGCCGCCTACCGTGCGCGCATCATCGCTACCTTCATGGTGGCGGTGCCGATGGGGAGCTTCATCGGTTCGCCGATTTCGGCGCTGCTGCTCCAGACCGACGGCATGCTCGGCATGCGTGGATGGCACTGGCTGTTCATTCTCGAAGGCCTGCCGACAGTGCTGCTGGGTTTCGTTTGCCTGTGCTTCCTGACCGACCGTCCCGAGCAGGCGAAGTGGCTCAGCGATGAGCAGCGCAACTGGCTGTCCGCGCGCCTCGACAAGGAACGCAACGAGAAGAAGAGCGTTGGCCGCGTGTCGGTCTGGAAGCTGTTCCGTACCAAGGAAGTGCTGGGCATGGCGCTGGTCTGCTCGGCCGCCTCGGCTGCCGGCACCGTGCTCAACGTGTGGCAACCGCAGCTGCTCAAATCCTTCGGCCTGACCGTCATGCAGACCGGCCTGGTCAACTCGGTGCCGTATGTGATCGCCTCGGTGCTGATGATCCTGTGGGGCCGCCATTCGGACAAGAAGGGCGAGCGCCGCTGGCATACCGCCATTCCGCTGCTCCTGATCGCCGGCGGCATGCTGCTCACTTCCGCCACCCGCTCGCTGATCCCGACGGTGTTCCTGCTGTCCTGCGTGCTGGTCGGCGCCTACTCCTTCAAGGGACCGTTCTGGGCGCTGAGCTCGACCTGGATTGCGCCGTCGGCAGCGGCAGCCGGCCTGGCCGCGATCAACGCCACGTCGAACCTGATCGGCGGCGGCCTCATGGTCAACGTCTACGGCTGGATCAAGGAAGAGACCGGCAGCTATGCGCTGGCGCTGCTGCCGATCGCCGGCCTGGCCGTGGCCAGTGTCCTCATCCTCCTGTCGCTGAGCAGTGACGCCAGCCAGGCGGCACGCAAGGCGGCGGCCAAGGCCACCGCGTAAGCCGCGGCTCTCTGCGACGGCCGTCATTGACGACCGTCGCACCCTCCTGTTGTTTTTTCACCGGCAGCCGGCCGGGGGCCGGTCACGTCCCGGCCGGGGGCGCCCCCCGCCCTCTGCCTTCAATAACATCCATAAATAACGAGACAATGAAAACCCAAGCTACCCTGATGCTGGCCCTCGCGGCCCTGTTCCCTGCCGCCGCATTCGCCCAGGCCAGCGTGACCGTCTACGGCTCCATCGACGGCGGACTGCGTTACCAGACCAATGTCGACGCCGAAGGCCACGGCATGGTCACTACGACCTCCGGCAACTACTATTCGAACCGGCTCGGCTTCCGCGGCGTGGAGCAGCTCGGCAATGGCCTGAACGCGCACTTCCAGCTCGAGAACGGCTTCAACAGCAAGACCGGCGCCCTGGACAACACCTCCAACGTTTTGTTCAACCGTACCGCCGCGGTCGGGCTGGGCGGGAGCTGGGGCTCGCTCGACGTCGGCCACCAGTACACGATCGGCTTCAAGACCGAGAAGTTCCTCGATCCCTTCGACCACCACTACACGCCGATCGTGCCGCTGTCCTCGGGCTCAGGCACGACGCTGCCGACGGCCGCGAAAAACGCCGGCCTGAGTGCATCGTCGTCGTCGGGCACCCGCTTCAACAACGACATCCAGTACAGCGGCAGCTTCGACGGGCTGACCGTGCGCGCCGAATACGCGCCGGGCGAAGTCGCGGGCGACAGCAGCAAGGGCACGGCGAAGGCGGTGGGCTTCAGCTATGCCAAGGGGATGCTGCTGGCGGCGGGCGCCTACACGGACAAGCAGACCACGACCGGCTTCGATAATCACGCCTTCGTCGTCGGCGGCGGCGTCAAGATCCGCGCCTTCACCGTCAAGGCTGGCCTGTCGCGCGAACGCCAGGAGACCGCGGCGGCCGGTACCTACCAGAACGAGACGCGCTTCGCCGGCGTGAACTACGAGGTCAACGTGCCGCTGGAACTCACCGCGGCCTTTTATCGCTCGGACTACGACGGCCTGGGCGGCGGCGGGCGGCGCGACCTGACCCTGGTGGGCGGCAGCTACAATTTTTCCAAGCTGACCAACCTGTATGCGGAAATCGACTTCAACCGCTATGATGGGGCTCTGGTCCCATCGACGAAGCAGACGTCCCAGCGCGCCGTCCAGGTGGGGATAATGAAGATGTTCTGAAAGGAGTTTTCATGACAGCGGCTTTGCACCCATTCCACCTGGCCTTCCCGGTCCGCGACCTGGAAGAAACGCGGACATTCTATGGAACGATCCTGGGTTGCAGCGAGGGACGCAGTTCTCCCGAATGGATCGATTTCAATTTCTACGGACACCAGATCGTCGCCCACCTGGCACCGGAGGAATGCGCATCGCGCAGCACCAGCGAAGTGGACGGGCACCAGGTGCCGGTCCGGCACTTCGGCGCCGTGCTGCCGATGCAGGAGTGGGAAGCGCTGGCCGAACGCCTGCGCTCGCTGGGCATGCACTTCATCATCGAGCCCCAGGTGCGCTTCAAGGGCAAGGTCGGGGAGCAGGCCACCATGTTCTTCCTCGACCCGTCGGGCAACGCCATCGAGATCAAGGCGTTCGAGGATCCGGCGCAGCTGTTCGCGAAATAGAGATGTGAAAAAGCCGCCCGGAAGAGCGGCTTTTTCGTTCCGGACGAGCGCCAGCTGAATTTTAGTAGCTATAGAACATCCGCTGGATCTCCTTGGTGTTCGTGGTCCTGGTCAGCGCCAGCATCAGGAGGATGCGGGCCTTCTGCGGATTCAGCGTATCCGACACCACGAAGTCCAGCTGGTCGTCGTTGGCTTCGCCGTTGCGCGCCACGATGCCCTGGCCGACGCGGCTCGAACGCACGATGATCACGCCCTTTTCGCGCGCGGCGGAGAGGGCGGGGCGCAGCTTGGTCGGCAGGCTGCCGTCGCCCACGCCGGCGTGGACCAGGCCCCTGGCGCCGGCGACGACGAAGGCGTTGACGGCGGTCGGGCCGACGTTGGCGTAGCTGTAGGCGATCTCCACGGCCGGCAGTTCATTCAGCTTGCTGACGTCGAACTCGGTGTCGGCCGTGTGCTTGCGCGTCGACGCGCGGTAGAAGTGCGGCTGGTTGCCGACCACGTAGCCGAGCATGCCCAGTTCGGGCGACTTGAAGGTGTCGGTGGTGACGGTGTTGGTCTTGGTGACCTCGCGCGCGGCGTTGATCTGGTCGTTCATCACCACCAGCACGCCCTTGCCGACCGCCTCCTGGCTGCCGGCGGTCAGTACCGCGTTGTACAGGTTGATCGGGCCGTCGGCCGAGATCGCGGTCGACGGACGCATCGCACCGACCACCACCACCGGCTTGCGGCTCTTGACCACCAGGTTCAGGAAGTAGGCGGTTTCCTCGATCGTGTCGGTGCCGTGGGTGATCACGATGCCGTCCACGTCCGCTTGGGCCAGCAGGGCGTTGACGCGCTTGGCCAGCACCAGCCACTGCTCGTTGCCCATGTTTTCGCTGGCGATCTGGAACACCTGCTCGCCGCTGACGTGCGCCACCTTCTGCAGTTCCGGCACGGCCTTGATGAGCGCGTCGACGCCGACCGTGGCGGCGGTATAGCCGACCGTGGTGGTGCTGGTCGCGCCGGTGCCGGCGATGGTGCCGCCGGTGGCCAGGATGACGACGTTCGGCAGCTTGGCGGCCGCGGTCTGGGCCTGGGCCGCCAGGACGAACAGGCAGAGGAACAGCGCGAACAACGAGCGCGCGGATTTCAGGTAGGTCATGTGGTCTCCTTAAAAGCGTCGTCCCCGCGGAGGCGGGGACCCAAGCCTGCGTGCGTTTCGTTAGCGCACGCAGGACCTGGATCCCCGCCTGCGCGGGGACGACGTAAAAAAATCAGCGCAGCGGCGCGGTGGCGATGTCCTTGCCGGCCGCCTTCGGGTCGGTCAGTTCGCCTTCCCATTTCGCGACCACGGCGGTGGCGATGCCGTTGCCGATCACGTTGGTGGCCGAGCGCGCCATGTCCAGGAAGTGGTCGATGCCCAGCAGCAGCAGCAGGCCGGCTTCCGGGATGTGGAACTGGTTCAGGGTCGCGGCGATCACCACCAGCGAGGCGCGCGGCACGCCGGCCATGCCCTTCGAGGTCAGCATCAGCACCAGCATCATGGTCAGCTGGGTCGACAGCGGCACTTCGATGCCGTAGGCCTGGGCGATGAAGATGGTGGCGAAGGTGCAGTACATCATCGAACCGTCCAGGTTGAACGAATAACCGATCGGCAGCACGAAGGCGGCCAGGCGGTTCTTCACGCCGAAGCGCTCCAGGCCTTCCAGGGTCTTCGGGAACGCCGCTTCCGACGAGGCGCAGGTGAAGGCCAGGATGGTCGGTTCGCGCAGTTCGCGCAGCAGCTGCAGGATGCGCGGGCCGACGAACAGGATGCCGATCGCGATCAGCACGATCCACAGCAGTGCGATGCCGAGGTAGAACTCGCCCATGAACACGCCATAGGTCGACAGCACGCCGACGCCGCTCTTGGCGATCACGCTGGCGACCGCCGCGAACACGGCCACCGGGGCGAAGTTCATGACGTAGCCGGTCACCTTCAGCATCACGTGGGCGGCGCCGTCGATGGCGTCGATCAGCGGGGTGGCGCGCGCGCCCACGGCGGCGGCGCCGGTGCCGAAGAAGATCGAGAAGATCACGATCTGCAGGATCTCGTTCTTGGCCATGCCGTCCGCGATCGAGGTCGGCACCAGGTGGGTGATGAATTCCTTGAGCGTCAGGCCGGTGACGGCGATGCCCGAGGATTCCGTCACGGCCGGCAGGTGGCCGGCAGCCGCCATCGCGTCGCCCGGACGGAACAGGTTCACCAGGATCAGGCCCAAGGTCAGCGAGAGGATCGAGGCGATCACGAACCAGCCCAGCGCCTTGATGCCGATGCGGCCGACTTCCGAGGCGTCGCCCATCTTGGCGATGCCGACCACCAGGGTCGAGAACACCAGCGGCGCGATGATCATCTTGATCAGGCGGAGGAACAGCGTGGTCACCAGCGACATCGTGTCGGCGAAGCCGGACGGGTTTGCCAGGTAATTATGCGCGATATAGCCGGCGGCGATGCCGAGCACCAGCCCCACGAGGATGTAAGTGGTCAGGCGGTTTCGATTGTTCATAGGGCTTCCTTCTGGTGACGGCGGCGCAGGTGCAGGCAAAAACAGGTGACGGAGATCGTCCGTCCTGCTTCTCGGGCTACTCAGGCAACATTATCAGGCACAATAAGGTGGCTTTTACCCGATGTACGTGTTGCTACTGATGATATTGACAAGTTCCGCAGTATCCTAGGGGCTGATGGTGCTGTCAAGCACGCCCAAATGCTTCGAATCACATACCTAAGCACATGATTGAAATCGACAAGGTCAGCAAGTGGTACGGCAGCTTCCAGGTGCTCAGCGACTGCAGCACCCGGGTCGCACGCGGCGACGTGGTGGTGGTCTGCGGGCCGTCCGGTTCCGGCAAGTCGACCCTGATCAAGACCGTCAACGGCCTCGAGCCCTTCCAGCAGGGCAGCATCCACGTCGACGGCACTTCCGTCGGCGACCCGAAGACCCGCCTGCCGGCGCTGCGCGCCCGGATCGGCATGGTGTTCCAGAACTTCGAGCTGTTTCCCCACCTGTCGGTGCGCGACAACCTGAATCTGGCCCAGATCAAGGTCCTGAAGCGTTCGCGCGAGGAGGCGACCGCCAACGGCCTGAAGTACCTGGAGCGGGTCGGCCTGCTGGCGCACCAGGACAAGTTTCCGAGCCAGCTCTCGGGCGGCCAGCAGCAGCGGGTGGCGATCGCGCGCGCCCTGGCGATGGACCCGGTGGCGATGCTGTTCGACGAGCCGACCTCGGCGCTCGACCCGGAGATGGTGGGCGAGGTGCTGGACGTGATGACCGGCCTGGCCCAGGAAGGCATGACCATGATGGTGGTGACCCACGAGATGGGGTTTGCGCGCAAGGTGGCCGACCGCGTCCTGTTCATGGACCAGGGCCGCATCGTCGAGGAAAGCGCCAAGGACGACTTCTTCAACGCGCCGACATCGGAACGGGCGCGCGAATTCCTGGCACGGATCATTCACTGAGGCCGACCGGGGCTCACAGGTTGCGCAGCACCAGGCTGGCGCCGCCGAGGACCAGCACCCCCCAGATGGCTTGCACCACGCGCCCGGCCGGCAGGATCGCGTGCAGCCGGTTGCCCAGCCACAGGCCGCCCAGCGCGCACGGCAGCAGCATGGCAGCCAGCATGAGCAGGCTGCGGTCGTGGTACAGGCCGGCGCTCGAGAACAACGCCAGGCGTGCCAGGCCGCTGAAGAAGATCGTGCCGCTGATGGTGGCCCGCAGCGCCAGCTTGTCGGCCAGTCGCCGGGTCAGGTAGATCGTGTAGAACGGCCCGCCGGTGCCGAACATGGCGGTGAACATGCCGCCGACCAGGCCGAAGGGCAGGACCCAGCCGGCGCCCAGCGGACGGGGGACGCCGCGCCGCAGCAGGCTCCAGGCCGAATAGCCGAGGATGAACAGGCCCAGCACGAGCAGCAGGCTGCGCTCGGGCGCTTTCATCAGGGCCAGCACGCCGAGGCCCATCCCGGCCAGCATGAAGGGCAGGATGCGCAGCACTTCGCGGCGCTCGATCAGGCGCAGGTTCTTCAGTCCCAGCAGCAGGCCTGCGCTCAGGTCGAACACCAGCATCAGCGGCACCGCCGTGCGCAGCGGGATCAACTGCACCAGCAGCGGCATCGCCGTGATCGACGAGCCGAATCCGGTCAGGCCGAACACCGTATAGGCAAACGTGATGATGAATGCCAGCGGCACGATGGTGTCGAAGTCGAAGGCCATAGGAAGTTTTCATGGACAGATATACAATTCTATCGTTTGCGGCGGTTTTGATGCTTTTTGGAAATGAATCGTGCGCGTCGGCCAGTGCGTGCCGGCTTCGATCCCTGCGGGTAAAATGTCGGGGTCCGTAATCCGAGAGCCGCCATGTCCACCATCGAATCCCCCGACACCCTTACCCTCATCCGCCCCGACGACTGGCACCTGCACCTGCGCGACGGCGCCGCCATGGCCGCCGTGCTGCCGCACACCGCGCGCCAGTTCGCCCGCGCGATCGTCATGCCGAACCTGAAGCCGCCGGTCACCACCGCCGCCGACGCTGCCGCCTACCGCGCGCGCATCCTGGCCGCGCTGCCGGCGGGAATGCAATTCGAGCCGCTGATGACCCTGTACCTGACCGACAATACGGACCCGGACGAGATCCGCCGCGCCCAGGACACCGGCTTCATCCACGCGGTAAAACTGTACCCGGCCGGCGCCACCACCAATTCGGCGGCCGGCGTGACCGACCTGCGCAAGTGCTACAAGACGCTGGAAGTGATGCAGGAAGTCGACATGCCGCTGCTGGTGCACGGCGAAGTCACCGACAGCGACATCGACCTGTTCGACCGCGAAGCCGTGTTCATCGAGCGCGTGATGCGCCCGCTGCGCCGCGATTTCCCGGAACTGAAGATCGTGTTCGAGCACATCACCACGCGCGACGCCGCCCAGTACGTGGCCGAGGCCGAAGGCCCGATCGCCGCCACCATCACGGCCCACCACCTGCTGTACAACCGCAACGAGATTTTCAAGGGCGGGATCAATCCGCACTATTACTGCCTGCCGGTGCTCAAGCGCGAGGAACACCGCCTGGCGCTCGTGACCGCCGCCACCAGCGGCGACGAGCGCTTCTTCCTCGGCACCGACTCCGCCCCGCACGCCGTGCACGCCAAGGAAAGCGCCTGCGGCTGCGCCGGCTGCTACACCGCCCTGCACGCGCTGGAGCTGTACGCGACCGCCTTCGAACAGGCGGGCGCGCTGGACAAGCTCGAAGCCTTCGCCAGCCTGAACGGCCCGAGCTTCTACGGCCTGCCGGCCAACTCCGGCACCGTCACCCTCAAGCGCGAAGCCTGGACCATCCCGGCCAGCGTGCCGATGGGCGAGCACCAGCTGGTGCCGCTCGACGCCGGCACGCAGATCCACTGGAAGATGCTGTAAGAGGGCGCATGGTCCCGGACCTCCCGGAGATCGACTGGACGCGGCCGTGGTACGGCGCGGTGCGTCCGGCCTTCGACCGCCTGGCGCCGGCCGGCAGCTTCATCGACGCCTCGTTCATTGATCGGTTCAATGCCAACGCGGCCCGGCTCGCGCTGCAGAACCACCACGGCCGGCCGATCCGCTTCGTGCCGCAGGCCACGCTGCCGCCCGACACCGCCTACGAGGAATTCATCGGCGCCACCGGCTGCGTGCCGACGCGCGAGAACCTGCACGACTTCTTCAATGGCCTGGTGTGGCAGACTTTCCCGCTCATCAAGCGCGAGCTGAACGCCTTGCAGGCGGCGCAGATAGCAAGCGCCGGCGTCGGCAAGTCGCGCGGGCCGGCACGCGACGCCGCCACCATCTTCGACGAGAACGCCGCCCTGCTGGTGGTGCGCGACGGCGATGCCGGCCGTTCCCTGGTCGAGGGCCTGCGCGCCCACCAGTGGCACGACACGCTGTACGCGCGGCGCGCGCTGTTCGGCGCCGATGCCGATGCCGACCTCTGGCTGTTCGGCCACGCCCTGATGGAAAAGCTGGTGGCGCCGCGCAAGGCGATCACGGCGCACACGCGGGTCCTGTTCGCGCCCGACGCCTGGTTCGGCCTCGGCTGGGAAGACCGGCGCGCCTGGATCGACCTGCAGGTGGCCGGCCAGCTTTGCAGCGAGGGCTTGAGCACCTCCGCCTTCACGCCGCTGCCGGTGCTGGGCGTGCCCGGCTGGTGGCCGGGACAGGACGACGCGTTTTACCTCGACCAGACCGTATTCCGGCCGAAGCGGCCGGCCAAGGACCAGACCTGAGCAGACATGGGAGGAAAACATGAGTGACATGGTTCGCTGGGGCATATTCGGCACCGGCAAGATCGCCAAGGCCTTCGCCAACGCATTGAAGGACACCCCGGGCGCGGTGCTGGCCGGCGTCGGTTCGCGCACGCGCGAGGGCGCGCAAGCCTTCGCCGACGAATTCGGTGGCGCCGCCTACGGCTCGTATGAAGCGCTGGCCGCCGCCGCCGGCGACGTCGACCTGATCTACGTCGGCACGCCGCATCCGGCCCACGTCGACAACGTGCGCCTGGCCCTGAACGCGGGCAAGGGCGTGTTGTGCGAGAAGCCTTTTACGATGAACCGCCAGGAAGCCGAGGAACTGGTTGCGCTGGCGCGTTCGAAAAAGCTGTTCCTGATGGAGGCGATGTGGACGCGCTTCATGCCGGCGCTGGCGCAAGTGCGCCACGTGATCGACTCCGGCGAAATCGGCAAGGTCACCCAGGTGATCGCCGATCTCGGCTTCAAGGCCGAGTTCGGGATCGAGCACCGCCTGTTCAACCCGGTGCTGGGCGGCGGCGCGCTGCTCGACCTGGGCATCTATCCGCTGTCGATCGCGGTGGCGCTGCTCGGCCCCGTGGCCTCGGTGGCGGCGCAGGCCGAGATCGGCCCGACCGGCGTCGACGAGCAGACCGGCTTCGTGCTGCGCCACCGCGACGGCGGCATGTCGATGTGCAGCTGCTCGCTGCGCGCGCGCCTGCCGAGCGAGCTGACGATCGCCGGCGAGCGCGGACACGTACGCATGAACACCATGTTCCACCGCGCCCAGACCGTGACGGTGTCGCGCGCGGACGGCATCTCGCGCACCGTGCCTACGCCCTTCGTCGGCAACGGCTACGTGCACGAGGCGATCGAGGCCCAGCGCTGCTGGCAGGCGGGCCTGATCGAGAGCCCCGGCATGACCCACGACGACACGCTGGCCCTGATGGGCGTGATGGATGAAGTGCGGCGCCAGATCGGCGTGCATTATGCGGCCGACCAGGCCGCAGCAAACGAATAACCAACAAGGAGAAACACCATGAAACGCGACCCCCGCTCCATCGGCCGCATGCGGCGCCTGACTCCGCGCCAGCGCAAGAAGCTGCGCGTCGGTGAATTCAAGGAGCACTGCTTCGACATCGAACTGGTGTTCCACAGCCCCATGCGCGGCGAGCCGTACCACGACTTCATCAACGACTTCTTCGGCTTCCTCGAGCAGCGCGGCCTGCTGGGCGGCGGCTTCGGCGGCAAGGAGCCGTTCAGCGAGACCGAGGGCGTGATCGCCAACATCGAGCGCGGCTCGCCCGGCGAAGAAGACCGCGAGGCGGTGGTGCAGTGGCTGCGCGCCCGCCCGGAAGTCGTGGACGCCCGTGCGAAGGACTTCAAGGACGCCTGGCACGGCTACGGTTTCTGAGGTCCGGACGCATACGGCCGAGTTGTAAGCATTTGTCAGCGGGGTAAGCTTTTGTAAGGACCGTCAACAGGGCAGTGGGGTGCCGCGTTTTAGGGACAAGTGACACGCAGACGTGCACTGAACCCGAGACCAACACTAAGGACCACATCATGAAAAAGACCATCGCTACCCTGATCGCCGGCCTGTTCGCTACCGCAGCATTCGCAGCACAGACTCCTGCAAGCACCACCCCGTCCGCTACCGCGACGCCGGCAGTGGCGAAGGCCGAAGCCAAGCAAGACAAGCAGGCTGCGAAGGCTGACGTGAAAGAGACCAAGGCTGCCTCGAAGGCCGACGTCAAGGCTACCAAAGAGACCGCGAAAGCCGACGTGAAGGACACCAAGCTGGCGGCCAAGGCCGACGTCAAGGAAGCCAAGGCCGACGCCAAGGAAACCATGGAAGCCGCGAAGGCCGACGTGAAGGAAGCCAAGGCCGATGCCAAGCATGCCAAGGCCGAAGCCAAGCACGCCAAGGCCGAGGCCAAGCATGCCAAGGCCGAGCATAAAACCGCGACCAAGACCGAAGCCCACAAGGACACCACGGTGGCTGTCGCCACCCCGGCCAAGTAATCGGTCCTCGGCACGATGAGAAAGCCCGCGCGATGCGGGCTTTTTTTATTTGTTTGACACCGCGGGCAGGCCGGCCGCTACTTTTCGCCATCCCGGTCTCGGACCACAAGGCGCCTGCGTCGCAGGGCCGAATGAATCCTCAGGCCGCGGCCGGCGCCGTCCCGGTCCGGCGGGCGCTGAAGATCACCCAGGCCGCCAGGGCGATCTCGATGACGTTGGCGCCGCGCTCCACCATGAACACCGTCGATTCGGCGGCGCCATGCACGTTCGAGTAGATCATGCACAGGTTCAGCGCCATGTGCAGGATGACGCACAGCCACAGGCTGCCGGTGCGGTAGCGCACGGCGGTGAACATCATGCCGGCGATCGAGGTCACCAGCATCTGCCAGCAGGCGGTCTTCCAGTCGGTGCCCATGAAGCCGTGGATCAGGTGCATGGCGCCGAACAGCAGGCCGTTCAGCACGATGCCGCGCCACACCGGCAGCGACAGCAGCAGCGCGAAGATCACGCCGCGGAACAGCAGCTCTTCGCCGAAGGCGTTGAAGAACTGGATCGTGACGTCGGACAGGACCTTGCCGGCGTCAACGCTGCGCAGGCCCCAGGGCAGGAACAGCGCGGCGGTCGACAGGCTGGCGAGGAAAACCGGCTCGGGACGGATGCGGTCCAGGCCGAGCGCCAGCCGCTTCCACAGCCCGAAGGCATGGGCCAGCACCAGCGGGTAGAGGATGGTCGAGGCGAAGGCGACCAGCTTGACCTTGCCGTAGGCCTCCGGCGGGGCCAGGCTGAAGCCGAACTTGAGGATCAGGATCGTCAGCAGGAACTGGCCGACGGCGCAGGCGATGGCGAAGGGAACAGGGGGCTCGGTGTCGTGCGTGGCATGCATGGCTGGTCTCGTTGTTGTTGTATTGACGAGCGCACTGTAGGGAATGCCGATGCGGCGGGCCATCCGTTTGCGACGGACGGCAGGAATCGCGGAATAATCGGTAATGCTGCCGGCTTGTAAGCACTTGTCAGCCGAGTAAGCGTTTGTAAGGTCCGTCAACAGGCAGCTAGCCGGCCCCGTTAAGGGAACAAGTGACATGCGAATGTGCACTGAACCCTAAAACTACTGAGGACCCTTCATCATGAAAAACACCATCGCTGCCCTGATCGCCGGTCTGTTCGCCACCGCTGCATTCGCCCAGACCCCGGCCCCGGCCACGACCCCGGATTCGAGCACTCCGACGGCTGTCGTCAAGACCGACAAAAAGGTCGCCACGACCCACACCAAGCATACCAAGCATGCCAAGCACGCCAAGGCCAAGTCCTCGCACAAGGTGAAGACCGATGCCGGCGACACCGGCAAGGAGAGCACCACCACCGCGGCCGCCACCCCGGCGACTCCGGCGACTCCGGCAAGCGCCGCCGCACCTGCCACGGCCGCCACCCCGGCAGCTCCGGCCAAGTAATCCAGCTGCGGGGCTGGCACCCGCAAGCTGAACACGCCGTCTCCGCCTGCGCGGTGGCGGCGTTTTTGCTACTCACACCTTCAGGAATTCCTCCCGCCCGCCCAGCCAGCGCGACAGGTGGGCATCAACGATCGCCTCCGCCTCCGGCTTGTCGGAGCCCAGCAGCCAGGCCGCCACGTCGCGCGCCTGTTCGACGATCCACTGGTCGGTTTCCAGGTTGGCGAAGCGCAGCATGGCCTCGCCGGACTGGCGCGCGCCGAGGAATTCGCCGGGGCCGCGGATCTCGAGGTCGCGGCGCGCGATCTCGAAGCCGTCGGTGGTCTCGCGCATCGTCATCAGGCGCTGCTTGGCCACCGGGCCGAGGGGACTCTGGTACAGCAGCAGGCACACGCTGGCCGCCGAGCCCCGTCCCACGCGGCCGCGCAGCTGGTGCAGCTGCGACAGGCCGAAGCGCTCGGCATGCTCGATCACCATCAGCGAGGCATTCGGCACGTCGACCCCGACCTCGATCACGGTGGTTGCCACCAGCACGTGCACCTCGCCGGCCGTGAAGGCATCCATGATCACCTGCTTTTCCGCCGGCTTCATGCGGCCGTGCACCAGGCCGACCACCAGGTCGGGCAGGGCTTCGGCCAGCGTGTCGAAGGTGTCGGTGGCGGTCTGCAGCTGCAGCGCTTCCGATTCTTCGATCAGCGGACACACCCAGTACACCTGCCGGCCTTCCAGCGCGGCGGCGTGCACGCGCTCGATCACTTCGTCGCGCCGGTTCTGGTCGATCGCGCGGGTGACGATCGGCGTGCGGCCCGGCGGCAGCTCGTCGATGACCGACACTTCCAGGTCGGCGTAATACGTCATCGCCAGCGTGCGCGGGATCGGCGTGGCCGACATCATCAATTGGTGCGGCACCAGGCCATCGCTGCCCTTGTTGCGGAGCAGGAGGCGCTGGCCGACGCCGAAACGGTGCTGCTCGTCGACCAGCACCAGGCCCAGCTTCGCGAACTGCACCGTGTCCTGGATCAGGGCGTGGGTGCCGATCACGAGATGCGCCTCGCCCGACTCGGCCATGTCGCTGGCGGCCTGCTTCTCCTTCTTTTTCAGGCTGCCGGTCAGCCAGGCGACCTTCACGCCCAACGGTTCCATCCAGGCAGCGATCTTGCGGAAGTGCTGCTCGGCCAGGATCTCGGTCGGTGCCATCAGCGCCGCCTGGTAGCCGCTGTCGATGGCCTGGGCCGCCGCCAGCGCGGCGACCACCGTCTTGCCGCTGCCGACGTCGCCCTGCAGCAGACGCTGCATCGGATAGCTCTCGCGCAGGTCGGCGCTGATTTCCTGCACCACGCGCTGCTGGGCATTGGTCAACTTGAACGGCAGAGCCTCGAGAAACGCCGCGGACAGCGCGCCGACGGACGTGAGCTGGGGCGCGCCCTTTTCGCGGCGCGCCTGCTGGGCGCGTTTGAGCGACAGCTGCTGCGCCAGCAGCTCGTCGAATTTCACCCGGGTCCAGGCCGGGTGGCTGCGCTCGATCAGGGCGTTCTCGTCGACTTCCGGCGGCGGGTAGTGCAGCAGGCGTACGGCCGGCTGGAACTCGGCCAGTTCCAGGCGTTCGCGCACCGCGCGCGGCACGGTGTCGGTCCAGTCGACGCGCTTCATGGCATCGGCGATCGCGCGCCGCAGCACGGTCTGCGACAGCCCTTCGCCGGACGGATAGACCGGGGTCAGCGAGCTCGGCAGCGGCGCGCCTTCGTTGACGACCTTGTACACCGGATGCACCATCTCGGCGCCGAAGAAGCCGTGGCGGACCTCGGCGCGCGCCCGCACGCGGGTGCCTTCGGCCAGCTGCTTGACCTGGCTGCCGTAGAAGTTCATGAAGCGCAGCTGGATGTCGGAGGTCTCGTCGGCGATCGACACCAGCAGCTGCTTGCGCGGTTTGTACGTGATTTCGTTCTTGACCACGACGCCTTCGACCTGCGACACATGGCCGCCGCGCAGGCAGGCCTCGCGAATCGGCACGATCTCGGTCTCGTCCTCGTAGCGCATCGGCAGGTGCAGCACCAGGTCCATGTCGGTGCGCAGGCCGAGCTTGGCGAGCTTGCTTTCGATGCTTTTCTGGGCCGGCTTTGCATCAGGCCTGGCGGCGGCTTTGGCCGCAGTGTTTGCATTGGTTGCGGGCATAAAGGTGTAAAATAGAAGGTTCGCCGCATACGCTTGAGCTTATATTGTAAGGCTCCTGGCCCTGTTTTCCCATCATGAGCAGAATGTACTCCCTCTCCGATTTCGATTTCGACCTGCCATCCGAGCGCATCGCCCAGGTACCGCTGCCGGACCGCAGCGCTTCGCGCCTGCTGCAGCTCGACGGCGACCGCATCAGCGACCGTCATTTCGCCGACATCGTCGGCCAGCTCCAGGCCGGCGACGTGCTGGTCATGAACAATACACGGGTGCTGAAGGCACGCTTCTTCGGCCAGAAGGAATCCGGCGGCCAGGTCGAGGTGCTGGTCGAGCGCGTGCTCGACAACCGCACCGTGCTGGCGCAGGTCAGGGCCTCCAAGTCGCCCAAGCCGGGCACCCGCATCCGCCTGGCCGATGCCTTCGACGTTAGCACCGGCGAGCGCGCCGGCGAATTCTTCACCCTGCATTTTCCGACCGAGGGGGGCGACGTGTTCGAGCTGATCGAGGCCCACGGCCGCCTGCCGCTGCCGCCCTACATCGAGCATACGGCCGACGAGTTCGACGAGCAGCGTTACCAGACCGTCTACTCGAAGGAGCCAGGCGCCGTCGCCGCGCCGACCGCCGGCCTGCACTTCGACCAGCCGCTGCTGGACAAGCTGGCCGCGAAAGGCGTCGCCATCGCCTACGTCACCCTGCACGTGGGCGCCGGCACCTTCCAGCCGGTGCGGGTCGAGAACCTGAACGAGCACAAGATGCACAGCGAGTGGTACACGATCTCGCAGGAGACCGTCGACAAGGTCGCCGCCGCCCAGGCCGCGGGCCGCGACGTGGTGGCGGTCGGCACGACCTCGCTGCGCGCGCTGGAATCGGCGTCGCAGTCGGGCTCCCTCCAAGCCGGCAGCGGCGACACGAACCTGTTCATCACCCCGGGCTACCGCTTCAAGACGGTGTCGCGCCTGATCACCAACTTCCACCTGCCCAAGTCGACCCTGATGATGCTGGTCTCGGCCTTTGCCGGCTACGACGAGATCCGCAAGGCCTACGCGCATGCGATCGCCAGCGAGTACCGCTTCTTCAGCTATGGCGACGCGATGCTGCTTACCCGAAAAGATTAATCCCCCATGCTGGAATTTACCCTTCTTAAAAAAGACACCAGCGGCCTGTCGCACGCGCGCCGCGGCCGCCTGAAACTCAACCACGGCACCATCGAGACCCCGATCTTCATGCCGGTCGGGACCTATGGTTCCGTGAAGGCGATGGACCCGCTCGAACTGAAGGAAGTCGGCTCCCAGATCATCCTGGGTAACACCTTCCACCTGTGGTTGCGCCCGGGCACGGAAGTCATGGACAAGTTCGGCGGCCTGCACGGCTTCATGGGCTGGGACAAGCCGATCCTAACCGACTCCGGCGGCTTCCAGGTGTTCTCGCTGGGCGCGATGCGCAAGATCACGGAAGAGGGCGTGAAGTTCGCGTCGCCGATCGATGGCTCGCGCCAGTTCCTGTCGCCGGAAATCTCGATGCAGATCCAGCGCTCGCTGAATTCGGACATCGTGATGCAGTTCGACGAATGCACCCCCTACGAGATCGACGGCCGTCCCGCCACCGCGGAAGAGGCGGCCAAGTCGATGCGCATGTCGCTGCGCTGGGCCCAGCGTTCGATGAACGAATTCAAGCACGGCGAGAATCCGAACGCGCTGTTCGGCATCGTGCAGGGCGGCATGTACGAGCGCCTGCGCGACGAATCGCTGGCCGGGCTGGAAGACATCGATTTCCCGGGCCTGGCCATCGGCGGACTTTCCGTCGGCGAGCCGAAGGAAGACATGATGCGCATCCTCGAGCACGTCGGCCCGCGCCTGCCGGAGAACAAGCCGCACTACCTGATGGGCGTCGGCACCCCGGAAGACCTGGTGGCGGGCGTCGCCAACGGGGTCGACATGTTCGACTGCGTGATGCCGACCCGCAACGCGCGCAACGGCTGGCTGTTCACCCGTTTCGGCGACCTGAAGATCAAGAACGCGCGCTACAAGGACGACCAAGCGCCGCTCGACGAGTCCTGCACCTGCTACTGCTGCAAGAACTTCTCGCGCGCCTACCTGCACCACCTGCACCGCTCGAAGGAGATCCTGGGCGCGCGCCTGAACACGATTCACAACCTGCACTATTACCTGAACCTGATGCAGGAAATCCGCGATGCGATCGACGCCGACCGCTTCCACGAGTTCCGCCTGCAGTTCAATTCTGACCGCGCCCGCGGCGTGTAATTCATGCTGCGTGGGCACGGGGTGCCTACGCCGGCCGCGCCCGCCCTACGTACGGCGTATTTGTAGGGTGAGCACCCCGTGCCCACGACACAGCGGTATTAATTTTCCAGCAACGTCTTGCAATCAGGCACCCCGCTCCCACATGGCCGGAAAGTGGCTGTTGACAGTTAGCGGGTGCTAGAATACAGCGCTTGTTTTTTCACATTCTTATAAATCGGAGTCCTTGTGTTCATTTCCAACGCTTACGCGCAAACCGCAGCCGGCGCCGCCGATCCTGGCCTGATGGGCAGCCTGACGACGTTCGCGCCGATCATCATCATGTTCGTGGTCATGTATTTCATCATGATCCGTCCGCAGCAGAAGCGCCAGAAAGAACTGAAAACGATGATGGATGCGCTGTCCAAGGGCGACGAAGTGATCACCGTCGGTGGCGTGCTGGGCCGCGTATCGAAAGTTGCCGACGCCTACGTCACCATCGAAGTGGCCGCCGGTACCGAAATCGTGGTGCAGAAGAATGCCGTCACCACGCTGCTGCCGAAGGGCACGCTGAAGGCCCTGTGACTCGAAAGCCCTGATCGGCTGCGCGGTTAGCGCCGCGCCTGCTCAATTCTGAACGCAGGAACATCATGAATCGCTATCCCCTCTGGAAATACATACTGATCCTCGTGGCGGTGCTGCTCGGCCTGCTGTACACGGCGCCGAACTACTTCGTCGACTCGCCGGCGCTGCAGATCACGACCTCGAAAGCGACGGTCAAGGTCAACAGCGACACGGCCGCCACGGTTGCCGAGACGCTCAAGCGCGACGGCGTCCCGGCTGACGCCGTGAGCCTGGAAGGTTCCGGCGACACCAGCGCCGTGCGTGCGCGCTTCGCCAGCACCGACGCCCAGTTCAAGGCCAAGCTGGCGCTCGAACGCGACCTGAACCGCGACCAGGCCGACCCGGACTACATCGTCACCGTCAACCTGGCGAAGAACACCCCGATGTGGATGCAGAAGCTGGGCGCGCAGGCGATGAACCTGGGCCTGGACCTGCGCGGCGGCGTGCACTTCCTGCTGCAGGTCGACACCAAGGCGGTCGAGGAAACCCGCATCAAGGGCATCGTCTCTTCCGCGCGCAGCCTGCTGCGTGACCAGAACGTGCGCCACGCCGGCATCGACCGCGTCGGCAACCACGTCGAGATCCGCTTCCGCGACGCCGAGACCCGCGCCAAGGCGCGCAGCGTGCTGGCCAACCAGAACCCGGATCTGGCCTTCACCGAGACCGCCGACGGCACCGACCTGAAGCTGGTCGTGACCCTGAAGCCGGAAGCACTGCAGAAAGCGGTGGACGACGGCGTGAAGCAGAACATCAGCACCCTCGGCAAGCGTATCAACGAGCTGGGCGTGAGCGAGCCGGTGATCCAGCAGCAGGGCCGCGACCGCATCGTGGTGCAGCTGCCGGGCGTGCAGGACGTCGCCCACGCGAAGGACATCATCGGCCGCACCGCAACGCTCGAATACCGCATTACCGACGACAGCATCACTCCGGGTACGGAGCTGACCGCCGCCATCCCGCTGAACTCCGAACTGTTCACCCAGGGCCGCGACGTGCCGGTGGTGGTCTCGAAGGACGCGGTGGTGACCGGTGAGTCGATCATCAGCGCCGTGCCGGGCTTCGACCAGAACCAGCGCCCGGCCGTGAACATCGAGCTGAACGCCGAAGGCGGCCGCAAGATGCGTGCCATGACCCGCGAGCGCGTCGGCAAGCGCATGGCCACGCTGCTGAAGGAAAAGGGCAAGTACACCGTGCTGCAGGTCGCCACCATCCAGGGCGAATTCGGTTCGAACTTCCAGACCACCGGCATGCGCAGCCCGGCGGAAGCCGCCGAGCTGGCCCTGCTGCTGCGCGCCGGCGCGATGGCGGCCCCGACGGATTTCATCGAGGAACGCGTGGTCGGCCCGCAACTGGGCGCCGAGAACATCTCGAAGGGCCTGCACTCGACCCTGTGGGGCTTCGTGGCGATCGCGATCTTCATGATCATCTACTACCAGCTGTTCGGCTTCTTCAGCGTGGTGGCGCTGGCCTGCAACTTGCTGTTCCTGCTGAGCCTGCTGTCGATGCTGCAAGTCACGCTGACCCTGCCCGGCATCGCCGCAATCGCGCTGGCGCTGGGTATGGCAATCGATGCGAACGTGCTGATCAACGAGCGCATCCGTGAGGAACTGCGTGCGGGCAACACGCCGCAGGCGGCGATCGCGGCCGGCTTTAGCCACGCCTGGGCCACCATCCTGGACTCGAACGTGACCACCCTGATCGTCGGCCTGGCGCTGCTGGTGTTCGGCTCGGGCGCGGTGCGCGGCTTCGCGGTCGTGCACTGCCTGGGCATCCTGACCTCGATGTTCTCGGCCGTGTTCCTTTCGCGCGGCGTCGTGAACCTGTGGTACGGGCGCAAGAAGAAGCTGGGCAAGATCGCCATCGGTACCGTCTGGGAACCGGGCATCACGGCGGCGGGCGCCAAGTCCGCAGCCAAGAAATAAGCAGCGAGGAACGACATGGAATTTTTCAAGATTAAACGGGACATCCCGTTCATGCGCAACGCGTTGATCTTCAACGTGATCTCTGCGCTGACCTTCGTTGCGGCGGTATTTTTCCTGGTGACCAAGGGCCTGCATTATTCGGTGGAATTCACCGGCGGCACCACCATGGAGCTGCGCTATTCCCACGCGGCCGAGCTGGAGAAAATTCGCCACAGCCTGGAAAAGCTGGGCTACGAGCAGCCGGAAGTGACCAGCTTCGGCACCGCCCAGGACGTCATCATGCGCCTGCCGCTGCGCAAGGACTTGCCGGGCGCGACCGCGTCGACCACGGTCTTCAACGCCCTGTGTGCGGCCGACAACGGCACGCCGAAGCAGGTCCAGCAGACCACCGACAAGGGCGAGAGCGTTACCCGCACCAGCTGCGTCAACGCGGCCGGCCTTGAAGCCGTGCACCTGCAGCGGGTCGAGTTCGTCGGCCCGTCGGTCGGCGAGGAGCTGGCGCAGAACGGCCTGAACGCACTGATCATGGTGGTGATCGGCGTGGTGATCTACCTGGCCGTGCGCTTCGAGTGGAAGTTCGCGGTGGCGGCGATCATCGCCAACCTGCACGACGTCGTGATCATCCTGGGCTTCTTCGCCTTCTTCCAGTGGGAGTTCTCGCTGACCGTGCTGGCGGCGGTGCTGGCGGTGCTGGGTTACTCCGTCAACGAATCGGTCGTGATCTTCGACCGGATCCGCGAAACCTTCCGCAAGCAGCGCAAGATGAGCGTGACCGAGGTCATCGACCACGCGATCACCAGCACCATCTCGCGTACCATCATCACCCACGGCTGTACCGAGATGATGGTGCTGTCGATGCTGTTCTTCGGCGGCCAGGCCCTGCATTACTTCGCCGTTGCGCTGACGATCGGTATTCTGTTCGGTATCTATTCGTCCGTGTTCGTGGCGGCGGCGATCGCCATGTGGCTGGGCGTGAAGCGCGAAGACCTGATCAAGCCGATCAAGGAACGTGACGAAACCGACGGCGCCGTCGTTTGATCTTCGTCAAGAAAACAAGAGCCGCCCGGCCTGGCCGTGGCGGCTTTTTCTTTTGTTGCGCTTGATTGCTTCATTGTGTGAAACAACGCACAGAGAACCCGTCAAGCCAGTCTTAAGATGGACTCGTCTCTTTCAGGACATCCCTAGTTTTGGACTTCACCCGCTCCACTGGAGCGGGTTTTTTTTTGAGCTCGCCCGGCGATAAGGCTTCACTTCGCGCGGACGCGAGACCCAGGCAGACCGGAAGGCGCGAGCCGATGCCGCAGCGACTGGCGTGCCGGTGTTCTGTCCGCTGAGCAAATGATGCTCGCTAGGATCGGCAATCTCGAACCTGCTGACTTCGTTGTAGGCATTTCCTCCCGCCTCGAGGGTAATGTGGGAGACCACCCTGGCGACGCCGGCATAGGTGCGGGCCGGATCGGCAAAGGTGAAGAAGGTCATCGTCCTTTCATAGCTGTCAAGCCGGCCACGCCGAGTAGGATGGACAGAGAGGCTCTGCGCCCGGGAAATCCAGCGTTGCTCATGTCGATTCTCCTGGTGGACACCGTGTTCGGTCGACACCGGCATACCCGGGCTGCATAAGCGAACTCTTCGGTTACCTCAAGCTTGGGTTGGCACCGACAACGCGTGAGAACGAAGAAAAGTCAAAAAATTTAACAAAATGTGAGTCAGCGCACAGAGTGGCCGGGTTCAAGGAACTATTATGGAACTGTCTCTTTCAGGACATCCCTAGTTTTGGACTTGGCCCGCTCCCCAAAAGAGCGGGTTTTTTTTTAGTCCAGCGCCATCGCCAGGCTACGCACTTCTTCCTCCGATTCCTGGAGGATGAGCGCCAGCGTGCCGTCGCCGACCGCGAAGTCGATGGTGGCACTGGCCTGGGTCGGACTAAAGCCCGGGCGTTCGAGCAGGGGAGAGGGGACCGGTGCCAGGTCCTTGGCCAACATCAAGGTGTCGCCTAGGGTTTCCGGCGGCAGGGCGCGCATGCCGTTCCACAGGGCCTCGATCGCATCCATCACCGGGCTTGGCACGCCCAGCTTGCGCAGGACGCCACGGCCGATATCGACTTGGCCATATTCGATCCATTCGTCGGCGCCACCCTCCAGCAGTCCGGGGAACTCGCTTGCTCTCGACAGCAGGTAGAAGCCGCCGACCTCGTGCACGATGCCGGCGAACATCGCCGTGTCCGGATCGACGAAGGAAACGCGCCGGGCGATCACCAGCGCCAGCGCGGCGACGTTGGCCGAGTGCTGCCACAGCTGGTCGGCCTTGGCGCGCACGAGTGGGTCGGTGACGCCGCTGGCCAGCTGGCGCACGATGACGGAGGCGGCCAGCGCGCCCAGGGTGCGGAAGCCGACCCGCTGCACCGCGGCCTTGACGTTGGTGACGTCGTTGCCGGCACGGTTGTAGGCGGCCGAGTTGGCGATGGCGACGGTGCGCGCGGCCAGCAGCGGCTCAGTCCGCACCAGGCGTGCGGCTTCCTCGATATGGCAGTCCGGGTCGCTCAGCGCCTGCTGCAGCTTGAGCGTGGCGTTGACGTGGGTCGGGAAGGCCAGTTCGCCGCGTTCGGCTTGCGCGGCGATGCTCTTGAGTGCGTCGAGTCTATCCATGGGGAACGCTAAAGAGGTCACGGCTCGCTGAAGATCGCATCGAAGCCGTCTTTCGGCTCTTCCGTATCTTGCAGTTCATCGACCAGGCCCAGGTCGAACAGTTCCTCGACCGCGTTCATGAAGCTATTGATCTTGGTGGCGCCGATCAGGCGAAAGATCTCGCCGGCCTCGTTGCGCACGCCGATCAGCATCTTTTCCTTGAGCACTTCGTCGGGCGGAGCGACGTCGAGCAGCAGGTTGCCAATGATGTGCTTGTCGAAATGAGCGGGTTTCTTACCTTCGAGCAGGGCGGTTTTCACGAGTAGGGTTTCCTTTCCTTGAGCGCCGGCGGAAACGCTTCGGATGTCGTTCCGCCAATGGGCCGATTATAGCGGGCTGCGCGTATTGCGGGTCGGCAACGGGAATTCGCGTTTTACGGCCGGGCCGGGTACCATATTGCCATGACCCAGCAGCTGCGCGGCATCGCCGCCCTCATCCTTGTCGTTCTCGTGTGGGGCACGACCTTTCCGGCCATGAAAGACCTCACCGCGACCTTTTCGCCGGTGTGGATCATCCTGACGCGCTTCGCGCTGGCGGTGCTGATCCTGTCTCCTTTCCTGTGGCGGGCACAGCGCAGCGACCTGCGCTCCGGCGTGCTGCTGGGCCTGGTCCTATTCTTCTGCTACCTGTTCCAGGTCGAGGGCCTGGCCCTGACCAGTTCGAACCGCAACGCGTTCATCACCGGCCTGAACGTGCTGGTGGTGCCGCTGCTGGGCATCCTCGGCGGCCGTTTGCCGGAACGCCGCATCGTGTTCGCCCTGGTGCTGGCGGTGGCCGGCCTGGCGGCCCTGTGCTGGGACGGCGGCGCCTGGGGTAGCGGCGACACGCTGGCGCTGCTGGGCGCGTTCTGCTTCGGCGCCTACGTCAAGATCATGGAAATCCGCACCCGCACCGCTAGGCGCCTGCTGAGCGTGACGGCGGCCCAGATCGGCACCGTGGCGGTATGCGCGGCCGTGTGGCTGCTGCTGCGCGAGGTGCCGCGCGGCGTCGGCGTGCTGGAGGACGCGAATAACTACTGGCGCTACATCGGCGGCAACCTGGCCGCCTACTGGCCGAATTTCGCCTACCTGGGCGTGGTCTGCACCGCCGCCATCATCTCGCTGCAGGTCTGGGGCCAGTCGCGCACCACCGCCAACGAGGCGGCCGTGATCTATGCCTTCGAGCCGGGCGCGGCGGCCTTCTTCGGCTATTTCTGGCTGGGCGAGGCGATGACGGCCCGCGGCTGGCTGGGAGCGGCCCTATTGATCTCCGGTATGATTGTCAGCCAATGGAATACCGAGAGCCGGCCGGCCGCCGCGCTCGCCCCCGAGTGATGACCCTGTCCGAATCGCATGCAGCACGCTGAACTGTCCCGCCTGGCCAGGGAAGCGCCGCTGCGTGTCCTGCTCGTGAATGCCGGCGAGCCGGATTCCCTGACCTGGTCCGGGATCGTGCAGCCGCTGCGCCTGGCGGCGAAGATGGTGGGGCCGCAGCGCCTGATCGTCGACGTGCGCAGCCCGGACAAGTTCGCCGGCGACAGCCAGCGCCACTGGCACCTGGTGCTGCTGGTCGCGGACGAAGCCGAAGCCGGCCTGCGCCCGGCCAACATGCGCCTGCTCGCCCAGCGCTGCCGTTCCGCGCCCTGCTGGGGCGGGGTGGGCGCCGGCGTGCTGTGGCTGGCCGAGACGGGCGCCTTCAACGGCGTGCGCACCGCGCTGCCCTGGCCGCTGTACCCGGACGCCGAGGTCATCGCCGAGCAGGCCCTGCTCAGCCCCCACCTGTTCGAGATCGACGGCCCGCGCCTGAGCTGCTGCGGCGGCGGCGCCAGCATCGACTTCGCGCTGAACCTGGTCGATATGCTGTTCGGCGCCACCGTCCAGGCCCAAGTGAAGGAAGTGCTGTGCGTGGACCGCGTGCGCGGCCAGGAAGAGCGCCAGCGGGTGGCCCTGCAGGCCCGCTTCGGCGTGCTGCAGCCCAAGCTGACCGAGGCCGTGACCCTGATGGAAGCCAACATCGAGGAACCGCTCTCGACCGACGAGATCGCCCAGCTGGCCGGCGTCTCGCGGCGCCAGCTGGAGCGCCTGTTCAAGCAATACCTGGGCAGCCTGCCCTCGCGCTACTACCTGGAACTGCGCCTGAAGCGCGCCCGCCAGCTGCTGCGCGACACCAACCACTCGATCGTGCAGGTCGGCCTGATGTGCGGCTTCTCGTCCGGCTCGCACTTCTCCACCGCCTTCGGCGCCCTGTTCGGCAAGACCCCCCGCGAAGAACGCCAGCGCAAACTCGCCGAATGATGCGCCAGCTCAAACCGGGGTCAGACTCCAGTTTTAGGCAATTGCCAAAGTGATATTTCCAAAATCGGGAGTCTGACCCCGGTTTGGGGTAGCGCAAATGTTGCTCGTCCAAAAATGAAAATGCCTGTCGCAGATTGGAAAGAACTGCAAGGCTTGGCTTTCTATAATGGGTTGCTCGGCGCGGCTGCTGGAGTTCGCGCGACCCTTTATCTGGATGAGGAAGAACGTCATGAATGCTAAGCTTGAATCGGTCACCACGCGGCCCGTCACACGCCAGACTTTCGACGAGGTCCTCGTCCCGACTTACGCCCCGGCCGCGATGGTGCCGGTGCGCGCTTCCGGGCTGGACGTCTGGGACCAGGAAGGCAAGCATTACCTCGACTTCACCTCCGGTATCGCCGTCTCCAGCCTCGGCCACTGCAATCCGGCGCTGGTCGATGCCGTCACGCGCCAGATCAACACCCTGTGGCACCTCGGTAACGGCTACACCAACGAGCCGGTGCTGCGCCTGGCCTCGGCCCTGACCGCCGCCACCTTCGCCGACCGCGCCTTCTTCTGCAACTCGGGCGCGGAAGCCAACGAAGCGGCCCTCAAGCTGGCGCGCAAGTACGCCCACACCAAGTTCGGCCCGCACAAGTCGCGCATCGTGTCCTGCCTGTCGTCCTTCCACGGCCGCACCCTGTTCACCGTCTCGGTCGGCGGCCAGCCGAAGTACACCGAAGGCTTCGAGCCGCTGCCGCAGGAAATCAATCACATCGCCTACAACGACATCGAGTCCGCGCGCGCCGCGATCACCGACGATGTCGCCGCCGTGATCGTCGAGCCGATCCAGGGCGAGGGCGGCGTGATCCCGGGCGACATCGCCTTCCTGAAAGCCCTGCGCGAGCTGTGCGACCAGACCGGCGCCCTGCTGGTGTTCGACGAAGTGCAGTCGGGCGTCGGCCGCACCGGCACCCTGTACGACTACATGAACGTCGGCGTGACCCCTGACATCCTGACCTCGGCCAAGGCCCTGGGCAACGGCTACCCGATCGGCGCCATGCTCACCACCGAGGAAATCGCCCAGCACTTCAACGTCGGCTCACACGGTACCACCTACGGCGGCAACCCGCTGGCGGCAACCGTCGCCCTGAACGTGCTCGACCAGATCAACCAACCGGCCTTCCTGGCGCGCGTGAACGAAGCCAGCGCCAAGCTGTTCGCCCAGCTGGAAAAGCTCTCGAGCGACTTCCCGCAGCTGTTCGGCAAGCCGCGCGGCAAGGGCCTGCTGGTCGGCCTGCCGATGGCCGAAGGCTTCAAGGGCCGCGCCAAGGACTACACCAAGGTCGCCGAAAAGCTCGGCCTGATGCTGCTGATCGCCGGTCCCGACGTGGTGCGCCTGGCGCCGGCGCTGGTCGTCACGGATGCCCAGCTGATCGAAGCCGACCGCATCATGCGCGATGCCGCCGAGGCCTTCATCGCCGGCTGAACGCGCCGTCCGCCGGCTGCGCACGCGGCCGGCTTGCCTGACTGTTGACCGGGAGTTCCCATGTATGTTGTCCGTCCGGTAGAGCCCGCGGATGTCGGCGCCCTCGAGACGCTGCTGGCCGCCTCCATGCCGGGAGTGCATACCTTGCCGCGCACGCGCGAGAAGATCGCCGCCCTGGTCGAGCGATCAGGCGCGTCGTTCGCGGCCCACGTCGACATCCCCAGCGAGGAAACCTACCTGTTCGTGCTGGAAGACCTCGAGCACCATGAACTGGTCGGTACCGCCGCGATCCACGCCTCGGCCGGCTCGAACGGCACCTATTTCGCGTTTCGCAACGACGTGATCCAGCAGGTGTCGCGCGACCTGAACATCAGCCACAGCGTGCATGCGCTGACCCTGTGCTCCGAACTGACCGCCTACTCGCAGCTGTCCGGCTTCACGATCCGCCACCGCAATAAAGCTGACTACAGGGCCGGCCCCGAGGCGGCCCTGCTGTCGCGCGCGCGGATCCTCTACGCGGTGCTGGCGCCGCACCGCTTCGGCGACCGCTTCTTCGTGCCGCTGGCCGGCGTCACCGACGACGACGGCCAGTCGCCGTTCTGGGATGCGCTGGGCCGCAAGTTCTTCAAGATGGACTTCCTGGACGCCGAGCGCACCATCGGCGGTGCCCGCAACCGCACCCTGATCGTCGAGCTGATGCCGCATTACCCGGTCTACGTGCCGCTGCTGCCCGGTCCGGCGCAGGCGGCGATGGGGCAGATCCACCCGAGCGGCCAGCGCGCCTTCGACCTGCTGACGGAAGAGGGATTCGAGGCCGACGAATACGTCGACATCTTCGACGGCGGCCCGATCCTGCAGGCCCACAAGAACGCGCTGCGCTCGTTCCGCGCGTCGATGGTGCGCAAGGTGGCGACCGAGGACCGGGTGCCAGGCGCGCCGGACACCCTGGTCAACTATGCGGTGGCCAGCAGCGAGCGGAATTTCCGCGCCATCGTCCTGCCCTGCGCCCCGGCCGAAAGCAGCAAGACGCTGTGCCTGCCCGCCTGGGCCCAGCAGGCACTGGGCGTCGCGCCGGGCCAGAACGTCATCTGCGTGCGCATTTAAAAGAGGAACCCATGCTCCTGATTCGCGCAATTACCCTGGACGACATCGATCCGCTGATCGAGATGGCGCGCCAGGTCGGCAGCGGCATGACGACGCTGAAGCCCGACCGCGACATGCTCGGCGAACGCGTCAGCACCGCGGTCGCCTCGTTCGCCCAGGCCATCCCGCCGGAAGAGCGCGACTACATGTTCGTGATGGAAGACACCTCGAACCACCGCCTGGCCGGGGTGTGCGCCATCAAGGCCGCGGTCGGCCTGACCGAGCCCTTTTATAACTACCGGATCGGCACCCTGGTCCATTCCAGCCGCGAGCTCGGCGTGTTCACGCGCATGGACACGCTGTACCTGTCGAACGACCTGACCGGGTCGAGCGAACTGTGCTCGCTGTTCCTGATGCCGGAATACCGCACGGGCCACAACGGCAAGTGGCTCTCCAAAAGCCGCTTCCTGTTCATCGCCCAGTTCCAGCAGCTGTTCACCGAGAAGATCATCGCCGAGATGCGCGGCTACCAGGCCGAGGACGGCACCTCGCCGTTCTACGAGGGCCTGGGCCGCCACTTCTTCAAGATGGATTTCGACCATGTCGACGGCCTGACCGCGATCGGCAAGAAGTCCTTCATCGCCGAGCTGATGCCGCGCCAGCCGCTGTACGTGGCCTACCTGCCGGAAGATGCCCAGGCCGTGATCGGCCAGGTGCACCGTTCCACGCTCCCCGCGCGCAAGCTGCTCGAGCAGGAAGGCATGCACTACGAGGGCTACGTCGACATCTTCGATGCCGGCCCGGTGCTCCAGGGGCGCGTGTCCGAATTGCGCGCGGTGCGCGACAGCGTCCCGACGACGGCCGAGGAAGGCGTGCCGGAAGGCGAGTGCGACACCACCCTGGTCTCGAATACCAGGCTCGACGATTTCCGCATGATCCTCACGCAGGCTTGCAACGGCGGCGCCAAGGTGGCGCTCTCAAGGCGCGAACTGCAGCTGCTGCATTGCCAGGCGGGCGACCCGGTTCGCACGCTGTCACTCAATGTAAGGAAGAACACGAATGGCTAAGCTTTCCAATTACATCAATGGCGAATGGCTCCCCGGCAGCGGTGCGCTGCTGGTCACCATCGACCCCTCCACCGGCCGCCAGACCTGGACCAGCAACGAGTCCACCTCCGAGGACGTGGCGCGCGCGGTGCAGGCTGCGCGCGACGCTTTCGAGGACTGGGCCCTGAGCCCGATCGAGCAGCGCATCGCGATCTGCCAGCGCTTCCGCGACCTGCTCAAGGAGCACAACGAGGAACTGGCCGCGATCATCGCCGAGGAAGTTGGCAAACCCTTGTGGGAAGCGCGTACCGAGGTCACGACCATGGCCAACAAGGTCGACATTTCGGTGCAGGCGCACGCTGCCCGTACCGGCGAGACGAGCGCGAAGGTCGCCGACGGCAACGCGGTGCTGCGGCATCGCCCGCACGGCGTGTTCGCCGTGTTCGGCCCGTATAACTTCCCCGGCCACCTGCCGAACGGCCACATCGTGCCGGCCCTGATCGCCGGGAACACCCTGGTGTTCAAGCCCAGCGAATTCGCGCCGCGCACGGCGGTGCGTACCGTGCAGCTATGGGAACAGGCCGGCCTGCCGAAGGGTGTGCTGAACCTGGCCAACGGCGGCCGCGAGACCGGCATTGCGCTGGGCGCCAACCAGGATGTCGATGGCATCCTGTTCACTGGCAGCAGCCAGACCGGGGTGGCCCTGCACAAGCAGTTCGGCGGCATGCCGGGCAAGATGCTGGCGCTGGAAATGGGCGGCAACAACCCGCTGGTCGTCTGGGACGTGAAGGACATCGACCCAGCGGTGCACCACGCGGTGATGTCGGCCTTTATTTCGGCCGGCCAGCGCTGCACCTGCGCGCGCCGCCTGATCGTGCACGACACGCCGGAGGGCCAGGCCTTCATCGACCGCCTGGTCGAGGTGGCCGGCAAGCTGGTGGTCGGCCCGTCGAACGCCGAGCCGCAGCCCTTCATGGGCCCGGTAGTCTCCGCCCAGGTGGCCAAGCGCCTGGTGCAGGCCCAGGAAATGATGGAAGAGAAGGGCGGCAAGGTGCTGCTGCGCATGCGCCAGCTGCATCCGGATAACGGCTTCGTCACCGCCGGCATCGTCGATGTCACCGACGCGCAAGGCATCCCGGACGAGGAGTGGTTCGGTCCTCTCCTGCAGATCGTCCGCGTGCAGGATTTCGACACCGCGATCAAGGTCGCCAATGCCACCGAGTTCGGCCTGGCCGCCGCGTTGCTGTCGCCGTCCGAGGAGCTGTGGAAGCGCTTCGCGGTCAAGGCCAGGGCCGGCGTGGTCAACTGGAACCGCCCGACCACCGGCGCGGCCAGTTCGGCGCCCTTCGGCGGCGTGGGCAAGTCGGGCAATCACCGCCCGAGCGCCTATTACGCGGCCGACTACTGCGCCTATCCGGTCGCCTCGATCGAAACCGCCGAGTTGGAAATGCCGGCCAAACTGTCCCCCGGCCTGAGCTTTGAATAATATGCGTAACGCCCGTGAATTCAACTTCGACGGCCTGGTAGGGCCCTCGCACAACTACGCCGGACTCTCGTTCGGCAACGTCGCCTCCTTCAACAATGTGAAGAGCGCGTCGAACCCGCGCCAGGCTGCCCTGCAGGGCCTGGCCAAGATGCGCGCCCTGGCCGCGCGCGGCTTCGCGCAGGCCGTGCTGCCCCCGCAGGCGCGCCCGAATTTCCGCCTGCTGCGCCGCATCGGTTTTTCCGGCACGGATGCGGACGTGCTGGCCCAGGCCTGGCGCGAAGCACCGGTGATCCTGGCTTGCGCCTACTCCGCTTCGCCGATGTGGACCGCGAACGCCGCCACCGTCAGCCCATCCAGCGACACCGCGGACGGCCGCGTGCATTTCACCGCCGCCAACCTGAACAACAAGCTGCACCGCGCCGAGGAACATATCCAGTCCACGCGCACCCTGCGCGCCCTGTTCGCGAACCCGGACCGCTTCGTGGTGCACGAGCCGCTGCCCTCGACCCCGGCGTTCGGCGACGAGGGCGCGGCCAACCACACGCGCTTTGCCAGCGCCCACGGCGCTCCAGGGGTCGAGTTCTTCGTCTACGGCCGCGTCGAGTTCGACCCGTCCGCGCCGAGCCCGCAGAAATACCCGGCGCGCCAGACTCTGGAGGCCTCGCAGGCGATCGCGCGCCTGCACGGCCTGGACGGCGCGCGCACCGTGTTCGCCTCGCAGAATCCGGACGTGATCGACCAGGGCGTATTCCACAACGACGTGATCGCGGTCGGCAACGGCAACGTGCTGTTCTACCACGAGCAGGCCTTTCTCGATGAGACCGCGACCCTGGACGCGCTGCGCCGCGCGATGGCCGGCGTCGGTGCCGACCTGCGGGCGGTGCGCGTCGATACCGGCATGGTGCCGGTCGCCGATGCGGTGGCCAGCTACCTGTTCAACAGCCAGCTCCTGTCCAAGCCGGACGGCGGCATGGCGCTGGTCGTGCCGCACGAATGCCGTGAGAACGCCGCGGTGGCGCGCTACCTCGAGGCCCTCGTGAATGCGGGTGGCCCGATCGACGAGCTGATCGAGTTCGACCTGCGCCAGAGCATGCGCAACGGCGGTGGCCCGGCCTGCCTGCGCCTGCGCGTGGCGCTGACCGATGACGAGGCGGCTGCGATGCACCAGGGTGTGATCATGACCGAGGAGCTGTACGCGAAGCTGGTGCCCTGGGTCGAGCGCCACTACCGCGACCGCGTCGAGCCGAAGGACCTGGCCGACCCGCAGCTGGCGATCGAATGCGCCAGCGCGCTGGAAGAGCTGGAACGCCTGCTCGGCCTGCCCGGATTGTATGACCTGACGTGAACCCAAAAATGTTCTAATAGCGAATCAGCTTTCGGGATAAGAAAGCAAGAATCTGGATGGGACAACCCCGTCCGTATAAAGCCAGTGGACGCGTGGCCACAAGCCGTGGCGGACCTGGCATAACACTCAGCTTTGGAGAAGCAAATGAATAAAGACATGCCTGCCGACCTGCGTACCCGTACGCTCGCCCTGGTCAATGAGAACAAGCCTGCCGAGCAGGTGGGTGCCCTGATCGGCGCCTGGCTCGGTTCCCTCGACGACGAGGACCTGGCCGGTGTTTCGCCGGACAGCCTGGCGGCGATCCTGCAGGACGGTTTCGCCCAGACCGCGCAGCGTGGCGCGCCGGGCTGCCAGATCGCGCAGATGCGCTACACCGACGGGCGCTGCGGCATGTCGACCGCCCTCCTGATCCTGAACGAAGACATGCCCTACCTGGTCGACTCCTTCGTGATGGCGCTGCGCCGCCAGCGCGTGGTCGCCTCGGGCGTGATGAACGCCGTGCTGCCGGTACGCCGCGACGCCAACGGCACCGTAACCGCGGTCGGCGAAGCCGGCGCTCCGCTGGAATCGTACGTGCTTTGCCTGCTGGCCGAAGACCTGCCCCAGGACGAACTGAACGCGCTGGTCGAGCGCCTGCAGATGGTGGCGCGCGACGCCGCCGTCGTGCACCGCGACGCCGTCGCCATGGGTGACCGCATGAGCGCGGTCGCCGCCGCGGCCGCCGCGCAAGGCACCCCGGATGGCCAGGAAGTCGCCGCCTTCCTCGAGTGGGCCAGGAACGAAGGCTTCGAGCCCTTCGGCTACGCCTATTACTTCGTCAAGCCGGGCGTGCGCGAACTGGAGCGCGACATCCCGAGCCGCATCGGCGTGCTGCAGGACACCTCGCACCCGGTGTACGCGACCAGCATCCGGAACATCCCGGGCGACTTCGAGATCCTCTCCAAGCGCGAAGACACCCTGTCGATCGTGAAGGCCGACGTGGCCGGCACCCTGCACCGCGACCAGCCGCTCGACTTCATCGGCGTGCGCGCCACCGATGCCCAGGGCAACACCATCGGCGAACACTGCTTCATCGGCCTGTTCACCCGCGCCGCCACCTCGACCCCGCTGGCGCGCCTGCCGTTCGCGCGCGGCCGCGTGGCCAAGGTGCTCGGCATCGCCGGCGTGCGCCAGGAAGGCTTCCGCGCCGAGAAGTTCCTGGAAATCCTGGAGTCGCTGCCGCGCACCGAGGCGCTGGAAGCCGATCCGGAATGGCTGGCCCAGGTCTGCAGCGCCGTGGTCTCGCTGTACAAGCAGCCGCGCGCCAAGGTGTTCGCCCGCCGCGACGTCTACAACCGCCACCTGAACGTGCTGGTCTACCTGCCGCGCGAGCGCTACAGCGCCGCCGTGGTGGCCACCCTGGCCCAGGCCCTGAAGGACAGCTCGGGCGCGAGCGACGTGCGGACCCAGACCCTGGTCGCCGACGGCCCGCTGGCCCGCGTCTACCTGATTGCCCAGGCCGCGCGCTATCCGCTCGACCTGGAAGCCGACATCCAGAAGCCGCTGCTGTCGGTGCTGGACGGCTGGCATGACCGCTACACCCTGCTGACCGAGGACATCGAAGACGTCCCGACCCGCAATGCGCTGCGCAAGCTGATGCCGACCCTGCCGGTCAACTACGTGGCCGCGACCGATCCGGAAGTCGCCTTCCGCGACCTGTGCGCGCTGCTGAACAACGGCAAGCCTGACCACGTGTCGGTGCGCATCGAAAACGCCGCAGCAGCCGAAGGCATGGGAAATGCGTCGATCCGCCTGTACTCGACCGGCAACGTGCCGTCGCTGTCGCGCATCCTGCCGGCCCTGCAGAACGCCGGCGTGGCGATCGACCGCGAGCAGGCCTTCGCGATCACCACCAACGACGGTACCCGCCACTTCGTGACCAGCCTGATCGTCGATGCCGAGAGCGGCGCCAAGCTGGCCAAGCCGGGCATCGCCGAGGTGGCCGAAGAGCTGTTCGCCGCCCTGTTCAACGACGAAGCCGAGGACGGCCGCCTGAACGGCCTGAGCATCGAAGGCGGGCTCTCCACGCGCGAAGTGCAGCTGGTGCGCGCCTACATCAGCTACTGGCGCCAGGCCGGCAGCAAGTTCTCGACCCGCTACATGGCCGAAACCCTGCGCCTGCGCGCCGGCCTGGTGCGCGAACTGGTGGAAGGCTTCAAGCTGCGCTTCGATCCGGCGCTGGGCGAAGACGAGCGCGCTTCCGGCAACGCCAAGCTGGCCGAGCTGAAGGCCAGCCTGGCCCAGGTCAACCACGCCGACACTGAGGAAATCATGGCCGCCCTGGTCGACCTGGTGATGGCGACGGTGCGCACCAACTACTTCCAGAGCGAGGGCGAGAAGATCATCTTCAAGTTCGACACCAGCAGCCTGGCGCTGGTGCCGGAACCGCGTCCGTTCCGCGAAATCTACGTGTTCTCGCGCCGCTTCGAGGGCGTGCACCTGCGCGGCGGTCCGGTCGCCCGCGGCGGCCTGCGCTGGTCCGACCGCATGGAAGACTACCGCACCGAAGTGCTGGGCCTGGTAAAGGCGCAGATGGTCAAGAACGCCGTGATCGTGCCGGCCGGCTCGAAGGGCGGCTTCGTCTGCAAGCAGATGCCGAAGGACGCCGCACGTGAGGTGGTGGCGGCCGAGGGCGAGGCAGTCTACCGCCTGTTCATCGCCAGCCTGCTGGAAGTGACCGACAACCGCGTGCAAGGCGCAATCGTCGCGCCGTCGAACACGGTCCGCTACGACCAGGACGACCCCTACCTGGTGGTCGCCGCCGACAAGGGCACCGCGACCTTCTCCGACATCGCCAACAGCATCGCGGTCTCGCGCGGCTTCTGGCTGGGCGACGCCTTCGCCTCGGGCGGCTCGAACGGCTACGACCACAAGAAGATGGGCATCACCGCGAAGGGCGCCTTCGAAGCCGTCAAGCGCCACTTCTACGAGATGGGCCACGACATGAACACCACCCCGATCACCATGGTCGGCGTGGGCGACATGTCGGGCGACGTGTTCGGCAACGGCGTGCTGCTGTCGCGCCAGTTGAAACTGGTGGCCGCCTTCGACCACCGCCACATCTTCCTCGACCCGGCGCCGGACGTCAGCGTCTCGTTCAACGAGCGCCAGCGCATGTTCGCGCTGCCCCGTTCGTCGTGGGAGGACTATAACAAGGAGCTGATCTCGGCAGGCGGCGGCGTGTTCCCGCGCAGCGCCCGCCACATCGAGCTGTCGCCGCAGGTGCGCGCCGCGCTCGGCATCGAAGAGACCAGCCTCACGCCGGAAGAGCTGATGCACCGCATCCTGCTGGCGCCGGTCGACCTGTTCTACAACGGCGGCATCGGCACCTACATCAAGGCCTCGACCGAGACCCACGCCCAGGTGAAGGACCGCGCCAACGACAACATCCGCGTCAACGGCAGCGAACTGCGCTGCAAGGTGGTGGCCGAAGGCGGCAACCTGGGCGCGACCCAGGCCGGCCGGATCGAGTTCGCGCTGGCCGGCGGCCGCATCTTCACCGATGCGATCGATAACTCGGCCGGCGTCGACTGCTCCGACCACGAAGTCAACGTCAAGATCTGGCTGGATACCGAAGTCAATGCCGGCCAGCTGGGCGAAGCCGACCGTAACCGCATTTTGAACGAAATGACCGGCGAGATCGAGAAACTGGTCCTGCGCGACAACACCCTGCAGACCCACCTGCTGGTGCGCGAAGCCCAGGCGCAATCGAACAGCGCCGTGGTGGACGGCTATGCCGCCCTGATCACCAGCCTGGAAGGCGAGGGCGCGGTCTCGCGCGAACTGGAGCAGCTGCCGCTTGATTCCGAGCTGCAGCGCCGCAAGGCACTCGGCCTGGGCCTGACCACGCCGGAACTGGCGGTGGTCATCGCCAACGTCAAGAACCGCTTCAAGCGCATCCTGGCGGCGCTGCCGCTGACCGAGCTGCCGTGGGCCGAGACCGTGCTGCGTCCTTACTTCCCGCAGCAGCTGGTCGCCACCCGCGATCCGCTGGCGCACCCGCTGGCCAACGCCATCCTGGCGACCGTGCTGGCCAACGAGTCGGTCAACCGCTGCGGTCCGCTGATGCTGCGTGACCTGGCCCTGGAACACCGCATCGACGACGCCGAAGTGGTCAAGGCATGGGGCCAGGCCTGGTCGGCCCTGCACCTGGCGCCGGTGTTCGAGGCGCTCGACGCCGATGCCCTGAAGGTGCCGCGCGACGTCTCGCAGACGGTCGATGCGCGCACCCGCGTGATGCTGCGCACCGTGATCGAAGGCGTGCTGTCGCTGCCGGCGGAACAGGACGGCGCCGGCGGCATGGCCGAGCTGTCGAACCTGTTCGCGCAGCCGGAGCAGCTGCGCCAGCTGATGCCGGCCAAGATGGATGCCGATGCCCACGCCGGCCTGCCGCACTCCTTCGTCCAGGCATGGAAGGCGGTCGACACGGTCGAATCGCTGGCGGCCTTCCTGTTCGCCGCGGTGTCGGTGCAGCGCCCAAGCGGCATGTCGCTGGCCGAGTTCCTGCGGGTCGGCATGGTGCTGCGTTCGGCCTCCGGCATCGACGCGCTGGAGCGCGGCCTGAAGCTGCCGGCCACCAGCAAGTCGCAGGAACAGCTGCGCAACTACGCGATGCAGGCCCTGCGCCGCACCCAGCAGCGCCTGCTGCTGACCGTGCTGGAGCGGACCAAGCAGACCGGCGACATGCAGGCCGCGGTGCAGGAAATCACCAGCGCCATGGGCCTGACGGGCTTCGCCCAGCCGATCGATCTCGAACAGGCGATGCTGAACGTCTGGTCGCTGTCGGAAGGTTCGAGCCCGGAACGCCTGGCGGCTTAAGGCAAGGCGATGAGCGCAGCTTCCTTTGACGCGCTGCCGGAATCGGTACGGGCCCTGGCCCAGGCCGATTTCGGCCAGGTGGCCGGCCTGTTCCGCGACGCCGGCTTCAGCGTCGGCCTGCCCGCCAAGGGTGTGCTGACCGTGAAAGCCGCGGTTCCGGCCGATTCGGCCGACGCAGCGCAGGATGGAAGGCGTCCGAGCGTGCTGCTGTCGGTGGGCGTGCACGGCGACGAGACCGGGCCGATCGAGATGGTCGCGCACACGGTCGAGGCGCTGTCGCGCGCTCCGCATGCGCTGAAGGTGGACCTGATGCTGTGCGTCGGGAACATCGATGCGATCGCAAGCGGCAAGCGCTTCATCGACGCCGACCTGAATCGCATGTTCCGCCTCGATCGCGGCGACCTCGCCGGCAGCTTCGAGGCGGGCCGGGCGGACACGCTGATCGCGGCGACGCGTGCATTCTTCGACGGCGCCGGCCCGCAACGCTGGCACCTCGACCTGCACACGGCGATCCGCGCGTCGCGCTATCCGAAGTTCGCGATCGTGCCGGAGCTGATCGAGGAAGCTGCACGCCGCCGCTTGATCGAATGGCTGGGGCAGGGCGGCATCGAGGCGGTCATCATGAACCCGAAGTCGGCCGGCACCTATTCGTACTGGACGGCGGAGCAGCATGGCGCCGCCGCCAGCACGGTGGAGCTGGGCCGCATCGGCACGCTGGGGCAGAACGACCTGTCGCAGTTTGCCGCGATGAGCGCAGCCCTGCACGCGCTGCTGCGCGGCGCGCCCGCGCCGTCCGGGCAGGCGCCGCTGGTGTTCGACACCGCGCAGTCGATCACCAAGCTGTCCGATGCTTTTTCGATGAGCTTCGGGCGCGACACCGAGAACTTCACGCCCCTGAAGCAGGGTGCCGTGATCGCCACCGACGGCGACACCGTCTATACCGTCAGGCACGACGAGGAATTCGTCGTGTTCCCGAACCCGGACGTGCGCGTCGGACTGCGCGCCGGGATCATGGTCGTCCGCAAGGATTGATCATCGGCTGCGGCCATCCCCGGCCGCAGCTTTCCTTCCACTCCGCTATTTTTGCTTCGCAGTCACAAATAGCAGCATTCAATCGTGCGCGCTAGACTAGCCGTTTTGACCGAACGGGAGTGTTTACATGAGCATGCTGTTTTCTCCGATCAAGCTGGGCCCGCTCGAGCTGGCCAACCGCATCGCCATCGCGCCGATGTGCCAGTACTCGGCCGAGGAAGGGATGCCGACCGACTGGCACATGATCCACCTGGGCCACCTGGCGCTGTCCGGAGCCGGCCTGTTGATCATCGAAGCGACCGCGGTGACGGCGGAGGGACGGATCTCGCCCGACGACCTGGGCCTGTGGTCCGACGAGCATGCGGCGGAGCTGGAGCCGATCGTCAATGCCATGCGCAAGCACTCGCCGATCAAGATCGCGATCCAGCTCGGCCATGCCGGACGCAAGGCGTCCAGCGAAGTGCCGTGGCAGGGCGGCGCCAACATTCCACCGGATCATCAGCGCGGCTGGCAGACCGTCGCCCCGTCCGCCGTGCCGCATGCGGAAGGCGAAACGGTGCCGCTGGCGCTCGATGCCGCCGGCCTGCAGCGCGTGAAGGAGGGCTTCGCCGCCGCGGCGCGCCGCGCCGACGCCCTCGGCCTGGATGCGATCGAGATCCACGGCGCGCACGGCTACCTGCTGCACCAGTTTCTGTCGCCGCTGTCGAACCGACGTACCGACGAATACGGCGGCTCGCTCGAGAACCGCATGCGCTTCCCATTGGAGGTGTTCGATGCGATCCGCGCCGCGGTCTCGCCGGAAATGGTGGTCGGAATGCGGGTCTCGGCCACCGACTGGGTCGAGGGCGGCTGGGACCTGGAGCAGAGCCTGGTCCTGACCGGCGAGCTGGAACGGCGCGGCTGCCAGTTCATCCACGTCTCGAGCGGTGGCCTGTCGCCCCTGCAGAAGATCCCGGTCGGACCTGGCTACCAGATCGAGTTCGCGGCCCGCATCAAGCAGCAGACCAGCATGCCGGTCATCGGCGTGGGCTTGATCACGGAGGCCAAGCAGGCCGAGACCATCGTCCAGACCGGCCAGGCCGACATGGTGGCGCTGGCGCGCGCGATGCTGTACGACCCGCGCTGGCCATGGCATGCGGCGGCTATACTGGGCGCCAGCGTGAGCGCGCCGCCGCAGTACTGGCGCTCGCAGCCGCACGAGTACAAGAACCTGTTCGGCGATACCCGCCTGGGCCAGCGCTGATCCGGCCCAGCCGCCATTCGTTCCGCATTTCCTGCAGTTTGTCGCATGGGCCGGGCCGGCCAGGCGCCCCCTTGTTAGAGTGAATCATCTCAAACAGAAAGGCCTCCCATGCGTACCCTGCTTGCCATCGCCTGCCTCGCCGCCCTCGGCGGCTGCGCCATCGTGGTCGCCCCTGGCGCCGACGGCGACTACCAGGTCCGGACTCCGTTCAATAGTAATACGGTCGACGGCGACGGCATCGCCGGCCGTGACCAGCGCGCGGTCGGCACCGTGAACGGCCTGGACGTGAATGGCGCGATCGTGGTCGACGTGCGGGTCGGCCCGGCCACCTCGCTGGTGGTGGAAGCCGACGGCAACCTGCTGCCGCTGATCCGCACCGACGTGCGCGGCGACACCCTGAACATCTATGCCGAGCGCTCCTACCGCAGCCGCAATCCGGTGCACGTGATCTACACGGTGCCGCGCCTGACCGACCTGCGCCAGAACGGCTCCGGCCGCATCACGGTGCAGGGCCTGTCGGGCGCGCCGCTGACCCTGCGCCGCAACGGTTCGGGTTCGGTGTCGCTGTCCGGCCAGGTAGGCAGCCTCGAAGCCGACAGCAACGGCTCCGGCAGCGTCGATGCCGCCCAGCTGAAAAGCGCCAGCGCCAGGCTGTCGCTGACCGGCTCCGGCCGCCTGGAAGTCGGCCAGGTGCGCGGCGACTACGCGATCGTCAACCTGAACGGCTCGGGTCAGCTGCGCGGCGGCGGCGCCGTGCGTTCGCTGACGGCGCGTGCGAACGGCACCGGCCACCTCGACTTGGCGCAGCTGTCCAGCGACCAGGCGGACCTGTCGTCCTCGGGCTCGGGCGGCATCACCGCCAACGTCCGCCAGTCGCTGATCGCGCAGAACGGCGGCTCGGGCGGCATCCGCGTGCTCGGCAATCCGGGGCAGCGTTCGGTGAGCGGCAATCACATCCAGATGCTGAATTGATGTGCGTGGGCATGTGGTGCCTACGCCGGCCGCGCCCACACTACGGCATGCTGTACGTGTAGGGTGGGCTCCCCGAGCCCACGCCTGACGTATTACAGCAGGTGATCCAGCAACTCCGGCCCGAACACCTCGCGGTGCAGGCGCGCTGCCGGCACGCCGTGGTTCAGGAGGGACACCCACTGTGCCTGCATGAATTTATGCGGACCGCACAGGTACACATCCGCTTCCTCGAATGCCCAGGAGGGCAGCACGGCGACGTTCATCCGGCCCTCGATCGCATCCTGTGCGTCTCCCAGCTCTTCGTAAAAGTTCACGACCGTCAGGTTCGGCATCACGGCCTTGAGCGCTTCCACTTCGGCGCCCAGGGCGTGGTGGGCGGCACCGCGCGCCGCATGGGCAAAGACCACGCGGCGTTGCGGCTGGACCTGGGCGATGCGTTTGACGGACGACACCATCGGCGTGATGCCGACGCCGGCCGACAGCAGCACGATCGGCTGTTCGGATTCGGTGTCCGGCGTGAATTCGCCGAAGGGATGCGAGACCTGCAGGATCGAGCCTACCGCTACGTTCGCGTGCAGCCAGTTCGAGACCATGCCGGCCGGGATAGCCTCGGCACCATCCTGTTCCGCATCCTGGCGCTTGACGGAGATGCGCATGCTGCCCAGGCCCGGCGTATCGGACAGGCTGTACTGGCGCTGCTGGTGGCGGCCGTCCGGCAGGTCGACCGCGACGCTGACGTACTGGCCCGGCTGGAACAGGGGCAGCGGCTTGTCGTCGACGGGGGCGAAGCGGATCGAGATCACGTTCTCGCTCTCGCGGGTCACGTCAAGCACGCGCATCGGATGGGTCTCGCCCGGCGCGATGCCGGCGGTGCTGTACATGTCCGCCTCGGTGGCGATCAGGAGATTGGCCAGGGAAGTATAGGCTTCCTTCCAGGCGTCCAGCAGCGGCTGCGTGGCGGCGTCGCCCAGCGTCGCTGCGATGGCGCCGAGCAGGTGGTGGCCGACGATCGGATAGTGCTCGGCGCGGATGCCGACCGAGACATGCTTGTGGACGATGCGTTTGACCACGGGACCGAGCGCTTCCGGCGTGCCGATGTTGGCCGCGTAGGCGAACACGGCCGACGCCAGCGATTGCTGCTGGGCGCCGTTGGCCTGGTTACCCATGTTGAACAGGCGTGTCAGCTCAGGGTGCGCCTTGAACATGTTCGCGTAAAACAGCTTCGTGATGGTCAGGCCGTGTTGGCGCAGGACCGGCACGCTGGCGTCGATGTAGGGGCGGGAAGCGTCGGAGATCATGATTCTTTCCTTATTGATGCATTTAAAATGCAGATTTAACGTTCAAAAAAAAGTCCGTCACGGACATACTTAAAATTAGTACTTACTTACTCCACGGCAGCGGGCGCGCCGCTCCAGAACATCCGGTGCATGCGCACGACCTGCTCGCCGGTGGCGCCGGCAGTCGCCTGGGCCAGCGTGTAGCGGTCCATCGCCTCGTAGAAGGCGCGCATGCCGGCGCGCAGCATGCCGCGCAGCTGGCAGTCGAGCTTGAGGGCGCAGTTCGTGCCCTCGCAATCGACCAGCTCGTCTTCTTCGCCTTCCAGCTTGCGCAGCACCTGGCCGATGGTGAGCGTGGCCGGATCGGCCGCCAGGCGCAGGCCGCCGTTGCGTCCGCGCGTCGCCGTGATCCAGCCCAGCTTGGCCAGTTGCCCGACCACTTTTACCAAGTGGTTCAGCGGAATGTCGAACTGCTTGCCGATCTCGGCCACCGTCACCGGGTGCGGACGTTCGCCGGCCTGCTCCAGGTAGATGAGCACGCGCAAGCCAATATCGGAGAAGCGGGTAAGGCGCATCGTTCGGTCTTCGTTGTAACGGGGGTATTTTATCTAAACCTGCATTGAAAATGCAGGTTTAAAGAAATTATTTTTTCCGGGCATTGAAAATTGTTATCTATAAGCGGCCCGCAACTGGCCCTATAATCGCAAACTTTGGAAGTGCGACCAGAGGACACGCTGTGAACCAGACATTGGGCCAAAAGCTCTTTAGAACCAAGACGTCCGAGCGCAAGCTCGACGATGGCTCCGCCCACGGCGGAGGCCTCGGCCGCACCCTCGGCCTGTTCCCCTTGACCATGATCGGCGTCGGCGCCACGATCGGCACCGGCATCTTCTTCACGATGGTCGAAGCGGTGCCGAAGGCCGGCCCGGCGGTCGTGCTGTCGTTCCTGTTAGCCGCAATTACTGCCGGCCTGACTGCGCTGTGCTATGCCGAACTGGCCGACCGCGTGCCGGCTTCCGGCTCGTCGTATTCCTTCGCCTACGCCACCGTGGGCGAGTTCGGGGCCTTCATCGTCGCCGCCTGCCTGCTGCTGGAATACGGCCTGGCCGCCAGCGCCACCGCGATCGGCTGGTCCGACTACCTGAACAACTTCCTGCAGAACGCGATCGGCTGGCAGATTCCGGATGCGCTGCGCTCGCCGATGATCGTCTCGGGCAAGAACGGCATCGAATTCCACGCCGGGCACATGAACCTGCCGCCGATCCTGCTGGTGGTGCTGTGCTGCCTCCTCCTGATCCGCGGTACCAAAGAGTCGGCGACCACCAACGCCATCATGGTCTGCATCAAGCTGGCGATCCTGGTGTTCTTCGCGGCGATCGCCCTGACCGGTTTCGACATCAACAATTTCCACCCCTTCTTCTCCAGCGCGAACAGCCACAGCGCGGGCGGCATGGCCGGCGTGACGGCGGCCGCCGGCACCGTGTTCTTCTCCTTCATCGGCATCGACACCATCGCCACCGCCGGCGAGGAAACCCGCAACCCGACCCGCGACGTGCCGCTCGGGATCCTGGCGGCCCTGGTCATCGTGACCGTGTTCTACATGCTGGTGGCGATCGCCGCGATGGGCGCCCAGCCGGCCCACCTGTTCGAGGGCCAGGAGGCAGGCCTCGCCGTGATCCTGCAGAACGTCACCGGCAAGGCCTGGCCGGCGCTGGTGCTGTCGGCCGGCGCCGTCATTTCCGTGTTCTCGGTGACCCTGGTAACGATCTACGGCCAGACCCGCATCCTGTACGCGATCTCGCGCGACGGCCTGATCCCGAAGACCTTCCAGCACGTGAACCCGCGCACCCAGTCGCCGGTGGCGAATACCGTGATCGTGTCGGTCGTGGTGGGCATGGTGGCCGGCCTGGTCGACGCCACCTTCCTGTGGGACATGGTGAGCATGGGCACCCTGGTCGCCTTCATCGTGGTCTCGGTTGCGGTGCCGGTGATCCGCCGCAAGCAGGACGGAAAAGCTGACAGCAGCGGCCGCAAAGGGGAAACCAGGCGGGGTTTCCGCGTGCCGTTCGGCCCCTACCTGGTGCCGGGCCTGTCGATCCTGGCCTGCCTCTACCTGGTGTTCGGCCTGTCGCCGGTCACTTACACCGTGTTCACGGTATGGATGACGGTGGCGATCCTGACCTATTTCGTGTATGGCATTCGCAACAGCCGTTTGAACAAGGCGGGGACGCAGCAGACGGAGCTGACGCACTGAGGCGCAGCGCCAGATGAACGAAGGGCCGGTTCGCACCGGCCCTTTTTTTACGTCACCGCCACGGCATCACTTCTGCATCCGGTAACGCTCCAGCCAGTGCGCATACGGCGCCGGCAGCACCCAGGTCGGGCGCTCGACGCCGAGTTCCTGCGCGGCCTGCAGCGGGTAGTGCGGATCGGCCAGGTGGGCGCGGCCGACCATCACCAGGTCGAGCTGGCCGTCCGCCACCGCGCGTTCGGCCAGCTGCGGGCCGTCGAAGCCCCAGGCCGAAGCGACCGGCAGGCCGGCTTCGCGGCGCACGCGTTCGGCCACCGGTCCGAGGAAGGCCGGACCCCAGGGGATGTTGACGTCGGCGATGGTGAAGCCGACGCTCACGCTCAGCATGTCCAGGCCGCGCGCGCGCATCATGCGCGCGAGTTCGATCGACTCATCCAGGGTCTGCTCGTCCTTGCCGTCGTACTCGATGACGCCGAAGCGCGCGGTCAGCGGCAGGTTTTGCGGCCAGACTTCGCGCACCGCCTCCAGGGTCTCCAGCAGGAAGCGGCTGCGGCCGGCGAAATCGCCGCCGTACTGGTCGCTACGCTTGTTGGAATGCGCAGAGAAGAAGCTCTGGCCGAGGTAGCCGTGGGCGAAGTGCAGTTCCAGCCACTCGAAGCCGGCGTCGCGCGCGCGCTTGGCCGCGGCCACGAAATCGGCCTTGACGCGGGCGATGTCGGAAAGCGTCATTTCCTTCGGCACCTTCGGCAGGCCACCGCCGAACGCGATCGCCGACGGCGCGATGGTGTCCCAGCCGCCAGGGGCATCCGAGGGAATGTGATCGTCGCCTTCCCATGGGCGGTTGGCGCTGGCCTTGCGGCCGGCGTGGCCGATCTGGATGCCGGCGACGGCGCCGGCGGACTTGATGCTGGCCGCAATGCGAGCCATGCCTTCCATCTGGGCGTCGTTCCACAGGCCGGTGCAGCCCGGCGTGATGCGGCCTTCCGGCGACACCGCGGTCGCCTCGACGATCACCAGGCCGGCGCCGCCGCGCGCGATGCTCGCATAGTGGCTCAGGTGCCAGTCATTGGTGACACCGTCGACGGCGCTGTACTGGCACATCGGCGGCACCGCGATGCGGTTGCGCAGGGTGAGATCTTTGAGGGTAAAGGGAGTAAATAAGGCTGACATGTGTTCCGTGATTGATGGTCTGGCCACGATCCATGCCGTGGCGGGGGACAAGGATATCCCTCACAAGAGCCTAAGCCTTGGCGCTCATAATGTAAACTAATGCGAACTTATACTATCCATAAAAATTGCTTATGTTAAACCCGCAATGGCTGCGCAGCTTCGCTACCCTGGCCGAGACCGGCAGCTTTACGCGCACGGCCGCACGCCTCGGCTTGACGCAGGCGGCGGTCAGCCAGCACGTCAGCCACCTCGAGGATGCGCTCGGGCCGCTCCTGGTGCGCCGCCCGCGCCAGATCGAACTGACGCCGGCGGGCCGGGCGCTGCTCGACTATTGCGCGGAGCTCGAGCAGGCCGACAAGCGCCTGCAATCCCGCCTCACCGATGCCCAGGCCGACTGCGGCGAAGTCAGCCTGGTCACCCCCGGCAGCATCGGGCTGGCGCTGTATCCGGTGCTGCTCGACTTGCAGCAGGCACACCGCGGCCTGGTGATTCGCCACCGCTTCGCGCCCGACCCGGAAGCGCGCGATGCCGTACTGAACAATACCTACGAGCTGGGCCTGGTCACGCTCAGGCCGGACGATCCGCGCCTGGCCTCCGAAGCCTTCATCGAAGAACCGCTGGAACTGCTGGTGCCGGCGGCTGCCAAGGCGGACAGCTGGGACGACCTGGCGGCATTGGGCTTCATCGACCACCCGGACGGCCAGGCGATGGCCACGCGCCTGCTCAGCCGCCAGTTTCCCGCCAACCCGGGCGTGCGCACGCTCCCCAGGCACGGCTTCGTCAATCAGATCGGCTTGATCCTGGAACCGGTGGCGCGGGGCTTCGGCTTCACCGTGCTGCCGCGCCACGCGCGCCTGGCGTTTGCGCGCCCGGATGCGATCCGGGTGATCGAGGGCTGCGCGCCTGTCGTGGACCAGCTGTGGCTGATCTACCGTGCGGAATGGCCGCTGCCGGCGCGGGCACTGCGGCTGGTCGAGCACATGCGGCGAGCCTGCCTGCAAGGGGGCGCGTAGTCGACTGGCCGCCGCTACCGGCGCCTTGCTCGGGTTGGCGCTGCGCCATGAAAAAAGCCACGCGCCTTGCGGCAGCGTGGCTTTTTCTTCGACGGGCGCCGCTGACGCCCGCCCGGGCGATCACTTCACGCGCATTTCCTTCAGCAGGTTATCCGCGTGGTCGACCTTGTCCATGTTCCACAGGATGTAGCGGATGTCGACCTGGATGTCGCGCGTGGCTTCCTTGTTGAAGTCCCAGTCCGAGATGATCGAATCCAGGGTGCCGTCGAAGGCCAGGCCGATCAGTTCGGCCTTCGCGTTCAGCGCGGCCGAACCCGAATTGCCGCCGGTGATGTCCAGCGTCGCCAGGTAGTCGACCGGCACGGTCTTCAGCTTCGGATCGGCATACTTGCCGAAGTCCTTGGCGCGGATCGCGGCCAGCTGGCGTTCCGGCGCGTTGAACTCGCCTTCGCCGGTGTGCTTGGCAAGCACGCCCTTCACGGTGGTGAAGGCGGTCCAGGAACCGGTGCCGTCGGCCCCGTAGCCACGGCCCTTGACGTTGCCGAAGGTGACGCGCAGGGTCGAGTTGGCGTCCGGGTAGACGGCTTGCCCCTTGCTGTTCATGTAGGCGATCTTGGCCTTCATGTAGCTGGCGTAGGTTTTCTGGATATTGCCACCCAGTTCTTCTTCCTCGGCTTCTTCCTTGCGGTCGGCATCGTACAGGGCGACCGCGGCCTTGATGAAGGCGTCGTTGCTGGCTTGGAACTCGGCCGGCGACTTGTCCAGCCACGCGGTGCGGAAGTCCTTGTTCTGCAGCTGCGAACCAGCGTACAGCTTGTCCAGCGCGGCCTTCAGCTCGGCGTCGCCCATGCCCGGCTTGATACCGAGGCCGTTGTCGAAGGCCAGGTTGTGCTCGTTGGCCGGCTGGGCGTTGTACTGTTTCAGGAAGTTCAGCACCAGCGCCTTGTCGACCTTCTCGTCATAGGTGCGGTCCTGGCCGGTGATGCCCGCGGTCAGGCGCGGCAGGTCGCGTTCCTGGTAGCCCGACTTGCGATCGGCGTTCGGCTTGGTGCGCTCGTTGGCCAGGCGGTACAAGGTGCGCGCCGAGTTCAGGAAGCGCGGGGTCGAGTAGCTCAGGAAGAATTCGCGCTTGACCTTGGCGTCGCGCTCGGCGATCAGCTTCTCGACGGCCTCGATGTCGGCGCCGAATTCGGCCTTGCGGGCCGGATTGGCGTTGACCCAGGCTTTCAGCGCATTGTGCTCGGCGGTCTTGCGCGCCAGGATGTCGCTGCCTTCGTAGCTGGCGATCATGCCCTTGCGGTTCTTGTAGTAGTTGTTGACGCCCGCGACCTGGCCGGCGTACTTCAGCTTGGCGGCCGGATCGTTCTTGGTCTCGCGTTCGATGATCGCCAGGGTCTCGCCCGACGCCTTCACGAAGGCCGGGTAGTTCCAGTCGAAGGTGAACGCCACTTCCGACGGCAGGCGGTGACGGTTGGTGCGGCCCGGATAGCCCAGCGCCATGATGAAGTCGCCTTCCTTCACGCCTTCCTTGGCGATCTTGAGGAAGTGCTTCGGCTGGTACGGCACGTTGTCCTTCGAGAACTCGGCGGCCTTGCCGTCGCGGCTCACGTAGGCGCGGTAGAAGCCGTAGTCGCCGGTGTGGCGCGGCCACATCCAGTTGTCGGTGTCGCCGCCGAATTTACCCACGCCCGAGGCCGGTGCGTGCACCAGGCGCACGTCGCGGATTTCCAGCTGCTTGATGCGGTAGAACTCGAGGCCGCCGTAGAAGCTCGGCACCGTGCAGCGGTAGCCGGCATCCTTCTCGCACTCGGCAACCAGCGCCTTCTGGTTCTTCTCGATCGCGTCGACGCGCGCCTTGCCGGTCAGCTTGGCGACTTCCGGGGTGATCACGCGCTGGCTGACGTTGGCCACTTCCTCGGTCACGAACACGCGGCTGCCCGGCGCGGCCGGCAGTTCCTCGTCCATGGTCTTGGCCAGGAAGCCGTCGGCCAGCAGGTCGCGCTGCGGGGTCGAGTTGATCGCCACGCTGTTGTAGACGCAGTGGTGGTTGGTGATCACCAGGCCCTGCGGCGAGACGAAGGAGGCCGAGCAGCCGCCCAGGCTCACGATCGCGCCCATCGGGAACTCGGTCAGTTTGGTCAGGGTCGCCGGGTCGAGCTTGAGGCCGGCGGCTTTCAGTTGCTTGGCTACTTGTGGCAGCTGCTGCGGCATCCACATGCCTTCATCCGCGTGTGCGGCGAAGCTGGCGAGGATGGCGAGCGAGAGAAGAGTCTTTTTCATTCGCGTCTATCGGTTGTCGGTTGTTCTCCACGGGCGCCGCAGAGCTCGCAACAGTATGCGTACGCGAAAAACCACCGTCAACCGATATTTGCCACCCTGTAATTACAGCTGGGCGCCGATGAGGTCGGCCATCTTGCCCGCCGCCTTGTCGTGCCAGGGGCGGTGCTGCCACTGCTGCAGGCTGACCGGGCGCGCATGGCGCCAGTCGTCTTCGAAAATCGCTTCCTGCTGCTTCGCGAAGTCGGCATCGAGGACGTTCAGGTTGGCTTCGTCGTTCAGGCCGAACGAGCGGTTGTCGAAGTTGGTGGAGCCCACCGATACCAGCAGCGAATCGACCACCAGCGACTTCACGTGGTACATGGTCGGCTGGAATTCGGCCATCTTGACGCCGGCCGCGAGCAGCGTGCCCCACTGGTCGCGCGAGGCGGCGCGCACGACGTCCGAATCGATGATCTTGCCGGGTGTGATGATGCGCACGTCGACCCCGCGCTTGGCCGCCGCCACCAGGGCCTTCACCGCCAGTTCGTCCGGCACGAAATACGCGTTCGACAGGTGGATAGTGTGGCGCGCGGCGGTGATCGCCAGCAGGTACATCAGGTGCATGCTCTCGCTGCCGCCGGTGATCGAGCTGGAGAACATCTGGGCCGGCGAATCGCCCTCATGCTTCAGGGCCGGGAAATACGCTTCGCCATCCAGTACGGTGCCGGTGGCCTTGGTCCAGTTGTCGTTGAACACGGCTTGCATCTGCCCGACCACCGGGCCCTCGACGCGGAAATGGGTGTCGCGCCAGTGCTCCGCGTCCTGGGCGTTGCCGCGCCATTTGTCGGCGATGCCGACCCCGCCCGTGAAGCCGATGCGGCCGTCGACGACCAGCAGCTTGCGGTGGGTGCGGTTGTTCAGCCGGGCCAGCTTCCACCACACCGGCTTGTGGTAGCGGTGCAGCTGCACGCCGGCGCGGCGCATCTGGTCCATCGAGGCATCGTCGATCTTCATGCTGCCGATCCAGTCGAGCAGGACATGCACCTTGACCCCGGCGCGCGCGCGTTCGGCGAGCGCCTCGGTGAACTCGCGGCCGATCGAACCGGACCAGTAGATATAGGTTTCGAAGGTAATGGTTTTTTCCGCCTCGCGGATCGCCTTCAGCATGGCGGGGAAGATCTGGTCGCCGTTGATCAGGGCCTCGACCTTGTTGCCTTCGACCAGCGGCGGGCCGAGCAGCACACCGAGGGAGCGGCGGAATTGCGGATCGTTGGTGTCGTACTGGCGTGTGAGCTGGGTGTCGATCTGTTTCTCGTTCGGCATGAAGTTCAGCGCCAGCAAGCCGGCCACCAAGGTCGAGATGCAGGTGATCAATGCAACGAGAGAACGTTTTATACGCATGGGCAGATTTCAGGCATAAAAAAAACCAACGCCGGAAAGCGTTGGCTTTAATAAACGTACCGCACCGCTTAACGGGTACGGCCGCGACGCAGCAGGTTCACGATGGCCAGCAGGATAACGGCGCCCAGGAAGGACACCAGCAGCGACGAAACACTGAAGTCATTCGAGTTGATGGTGCCGGAGCCGAACAGCGGCGACAGCAGCCAACCACCCAGGAAGGCGCCAACGATACCGACCACGACATTGAGAATCATGCCTTGTTCAGCGTCCGTTTTCATGACCATGCTGGCGAGCCAGCCGAGAATACCACCGACGACGATCCAGATAATGAATAACATGTTGATTCCTCCTCAAGTTGGAAAAACATACTCCAGGCCAATTGATTGCCGAGGCCATGGGCAAAGTCTAGTGATGCGTACGTACCCGGGTCGGTGCGGCAACGAACGTTAGACGCGCAAAGTCCTGCAGTGTTCTCTTGATAATTGGAATGTCTTGGCTAGGGTGCGTCAGCGAACAGAAGCATACTGATGGGCAGGACTATCGTGGTCTTCACACGCAGTAACCGATCGCATCATTACAAACGCACCGCGTGCTTGGCACATCGACCTTGAGAGGACACACTATGAGCAGCTACGACACCACGAAGACCAATCAGAACCGCATGGTTACCGGCCTGTTCCCGGACCGCGCCAGCGCCGAACGCGCCTACAACGCCATCTCGACGCGCGGCTACACCAAGGACGACGTCAACCTGATGATGTCGGACTCGACCCGTAAAACCCATTTCAACGACACTGAAACCGAGCTGGGCAGCAAAGCGGCCGAAGGCGCCGGCGTCGGCGCCGGCATCGGCGGTACCATCGGCGCCGTGCTGGCCGGCGTGGCAGCGCTGGGCACCAGCCTGGTGATCCCGGGCGCAGGCCTGGTGGTGGCCGGTCCGCTGGCAGCGGCCCTGGCCGGCGCCGGCGCGGGCGGCATCACCGGCGGCCTGATCGGCGCACTGATCGGCGCCGGCATTCCGGAAGAGCGCGTCAAGCACTACGAAGAAGGCATCAACCAGGGCGGTATCGTGATGGGTGTGAACCCGCGTTCCGATGAAGACGTCGAGTACATCCAGCACTCGTTCACCGACAACGGCGGCTCGCACGTGATCGGCACCGGCATCGGCGCCGCAGCAGGCGCGGCCACCGGCGCCGCGATTGGCTCGGCAGCAGGTCCGATCGGCACCCTGGCGGGCGCCGCGATCGGCGGCATCGCCGGCGGCATGGCCGGCAAGGGCGCCGGCGAAGTCGTCAACCCGAAGGCCGGCGACGACCTGGGCGAACACTACATGGCCAAGGGCGTGGGCGCCGGCACCGGCGCCGCGATGGGTGCCGCAGCCGGTGCCGTGGCCGGTCCGATCGGCATGGCTGCCGGTGCCGCGATCGGCGGCCTGGCCGGCGGCGCAGCCGGCCGCGGCGCGGGCGAAGTCGTGAATCCGCACTCGGACGACCGCCTGCATGAGCACAACCTGGCCCAGGGCACCGGCGCTGCCGGCGGCGCGCTGACCGGCGCGGCGGTCGGCTCCGTGGGCGGCCCGATCGGCGCGGTGGCTGGCGCTGCGATCGGCGGCGTTGCCGGCAGCATGGCCGGCAAGGGCGCGGGCGAAGTCGTGAACCCGAAACCGGGCGACGAACTGCACGAGCATCACCTGGCCGGCGGTGTCGGCGCGGGCGGCGGCGCGGTAGCCGGTGCGGCGCTGGGCTCGGTCGGCGGTCCGGTCGGCATGGCGGCCGGCGCGGCGATCGGCGGCCTGGCTGGCGGCGCGGTCGGCAAGGGTGCCGGTCATCTGGTCAACCCGACCGAGGAAGACAACTACTGGCGCACCAACTACCAGACCCAGCCGTACTACTCGCCGGGCTACACCTACGACGACTACTCGCCGGCCTATGCGCTGGGCTACAACAATGCCCGCCGCTACCCGAGCTACGACCTGGCCGAGCCGCACATGGCCGACGAATGGGATCGCGTGAAGGGCCATTCGCGCCTGTCGTGGGAGCAGGCCAAGTCGGCTAGCCGCGCGGCCTGGGACAAGGTCGAGCGCACGATGCCGGGTGATTTCGACCGCGACGGCCGTTAATCAAGTAAGTAGGGTGGGCGCGGCCGGCGTAGGCACACCGTGCCCACGCGTGGGCGGAGGCCGCCCACCCTACGAAAAAGCCCCGGGCCATTGCTGGCGCCGGGGCTTTTCCATTCGGTAAAGCGCTTACTTACTGCTTGACGGCTTCGACCTGGATCGCCAGCTTGACTTCCGGATTGAAGCCCATCTGGGTGCCGTAGCTGACGCCGAAGTCGCTGCGGTTGAAGGTGGCGATGGCGTCGGCGCCGCACACTTCGCGCTTGAGCATCGGGTGCTGGATGCACTTGAACTTGTCGATGACGAGGGTGACCGGCTTGGTCACGCCGTGCAGGGTCAGCTGGCCGTCGACGCTGGCCGGGACGTCACCCTTGAACACCAGCTTGCCCTTGTAGGTCGCGGTCGGGAACTTGGCGGTGTCGAACAGTTCTGCCGACTTGGCATGCGCGTTCAGCTTGTCGTTGCCGAAGTCGATGGTGGTGGCGTCGATGGCGATGTCGACGTTGCCGGTCTTGGCCGCGCGGTCCACCACGATGCTGCCCTCGGTCTTGTTGAACTTGCCGCGCCAGACCGACAGGCCGCCGAAGTGGTCGGCCTCGAAGCTCGGGTAGGTGTGCGACGGATCGATCGTGTAGGTGTCGGCGGCGAAGGCGCCGCTTGCGCACACTGCGGCGATCAGGGCGATACTCAGGTTCTTCAGTTTCATTAGACGGGTTTCCTTGGTTGAGATGATGTTGCTTACTGCCCCGCGGCGACGCGGAATTTGATGACGACTTCGTCGGCGACCATGCTGGTGTCCTGCCACTCGCCTTCGCCGACATTGAAGGCCAGGCGCTTGATCGGCAGCTGACCTTCGAACACTTGCTTGCCACCTTCGGGCTTGACGCTGAGCGGGAAGCTGACGTCGGCGGTCTTGCCCTTGATGGTCAGCTTGCCGGTGACGTTCAGCTTGCCCGCGCCTGCCGGCTTGATCGACGACGAGACGAAACTCGCCTTCGGGAACTGGGCCGAGTTGAACCACTCCTTCTTCGCGATTTCCTTGTTGTAGTCGGCCTGGCCCATGTCGAAGCTGGCGGTGTCGATGTCCACGCGCGCGCTCGCTTTTTCGGGGTGCGCGGCGTCGTAGTCGATCTGCGCGCTGAAGCGCTTGAAGTTCGATTCGACCGGCACGTTCATCTGCTTGAACACGGCCGAGACGCTGCTGTGGGCGACGTCGGTCTTGAGCGGTGCGGCGTTCGCGATCAGGGCGACACCGAGCAGGGCGCCAAGCAGGGAGCGGGATAGTTTCATGATGTTTTCCTTCAGTGGGAGCGTCCGGGCAGCATGCGGCGCATGGTGCCGTCGCGGTCGATGAGCTGGTGCTTGAGGGCGGCCAGCACGTGCAGGGCCACCAGCGCGGCGAGCAGCATGTTCAGCCAGTAGTGCACGCCCTTCAGGGTCTCGGCCAGCGCCGGATTCTTGGCGATCAGCACCGGCAGCTGGAACAGGCCGAAGTACACCACCGGGAAGCCCGTCGCCAGCGTGTAGAAATAGCCCGACAGCGGCACCGCGAAGATCAGCAGGTACAGCAGGTGGTGCAGGCCGTGCGCGGCGCGGCGCTGCCAGGCCGGCATCGATGCAGGCAGCGCCGGCGGGCGCTGCTTCAGGCGCCACAGCAGGCGCAGGGCCGCCAGCAACAGGACCGTCACGCCGGCCCACTTGTGCCAGGAAAAGTAGCGCAGCTTGGCCGGCGAAAAGCCCGGGATGTCCGTCATGACCAGGCCGAGCGTGAACGTGCCCACGATCAGCAGGGCGATCAGCCAATGAAGCACGATCGCGGTCGTGGTATAGCGTTCCTGCTCCTGTAAATGCTGGTCGCGCATGCTCTCTCCGGGATGCATTCTTGTCAGAACGAGATCTTAACAAAAAGCTGGTGTATTGATTCCCATACTTTAACGGTTCCACTCTGCGGGAGGAAGACGGGTAAACGGATAACATTGTTCAGCTGGCGGGACAATCCCTGTGGCGTGCGCTGCGAAGTCTCACTTCGGCAACCCGCAAGACCCGGTCGAAGGTAAAATGTTGACGAGCTCGATTTATAAATGATAATGGGCGGATATTAATATTTCCGTGAAAAATACATGAGGTTGCTTGTCCCCCGACGCGCCCCGTTGGCGCCCCGCCTGCCCCTTCTTTTGCTGGGCATGGCCTTGGCCACCTGCGCGCGCGCGGACGAGCAGCGCACGGGCGCCGAACGCCAGGCTGATTTCGCCGACCTGTCGATCGAAGAACTGGCGAACATCGAAGTCACGTCGGTGTCCAAGCGGCCCGAGCGCCTGCAGGACGCGCCGGCCTCGGTGTTCGTGATCACGGGCGACGACATCCGCCGTTCCGGCAGCCGCAGCCTGCCGGAAGCGCTGCGCCTGGCGCCCAACCTGGACGTGGCGCGCGCCAGCAATACCGGTTACTACATCTCCGCGCGCGGCATGAACGGCACCAGCAACAGCCCCGCCAACAAGCTGCTGGTGATGATCGACGGCCGCTCCGTGTATTCACCGCTGTTCTCGGGCGTGTTCTGGGACGAACCCGACGTGATGCTGGAAGACGTCGAACGCATCGAGGTGATCAGCGGCCCCGGTGGCACGCTGTGGGGCGTGAACGCGGTCAACGGCGTCATCAACATCATCACCCGGCATAGCGCCGACACCCGCGGCGACCTGCTGGTGCTGCGCGGCGACAGCGACGGTGCCCAGGCCGCCTTCCGCCATGGCGCGGGCGACCCGGACCACAGCTGGCGCGTCTACGGCAAGGTCTTCGGCCTCGGCCGCAGCAAGCTGGTCACGGGTGCGCGCATCGACGATGCCTGGGACCAGGGCCAGATCGGCTTCCGCTCCGACTGGGAGCGCGATGGCGACCGCTTCAGCGTCAACGGCAATGCCTGGCGCGGCAAGCAGGGCCAGCCGTCGCCGGGACTCATCTCCGCGCCCGGTGCCAGCACCGGCATCGACGACATCGACACGCGCGGTGTCAACCTGACCGGGCGTTGGGAGCATGCTTTGGCCGGCGGCGGCAGCGTCAGCGCCCAGGCCTATTACGACTACCGCTACCGCCAGGTGCCGCCGACCTTCACGGATGCGGTCGATACCATCGACATCCAGCTCCAGCACTCGCTCCCAAGCCTCGGTGCGCACAGCATCGTGTGGGGCGGCGAGTACCGCACCAACTGGGACCGCGTCACCAACAGTCCTTTCGTGGCCTTCCTGCCGGCCAGCGACCGCCAGGCCTGGGCCAGCCTGTTCGCCCAGGACGAAGTCACGCTGCGCGACGACCTGCGCCTGACCGCGGGCGCGCGCTACGAGCGCAATCCCTATACCGGCGCCGAGTTCCTGCCGACCCTGCGCCTGTCCTGGCGCGCCACGCCGTCGCACTCGCTGTGGGCCGGCCTCTCGCGCACCGTGCGGGCGCCGTCGCGCCTCGACGTCGACGCCTTCATCCCCGGCGCGCCGCCCTACCTGCTGGCCGGCGGCCCGCGTGTGCGCTCCGAAGTGGCGCGCGTGCTCGAGCTGGGCTACCGCGGCCAGGTCGGTTCGGGCCTGTCGTATTCGGTCACGGCCTTCCGCAACCTGTACGACCACCTGCGCACCCAGGACGTCAGCAGCGACGGCCGCAGCATCACCTTCGGCAACCTGATGGAAGGGCAGGCCAGGGGCATCGAAGCCTGGGGCAGCTACCAGATGAGCGACGCCTGGCGCCTGAGCGCCGGCGTGACGGCGCTGCGCGAACGCTTCGCACTGAAGCCGGGCAGCCGCGACGTCGGCAGCGTGGCGACCACCGGCGCCGATCCGGCCTACACGGCCCAGCTGCGCTCCAGCTATGCCTTCGACAGTGCGCGCGAACTGGAACTGGCGGTGCGCCGCGTCGGTGCCACCGGACGCCCGGCGGTACCGGCCTACACGGCGCTCGACCTGCGCTTCGGCTGGCGCTTTGCGCCGGGCATGGAGTTGTCGGTGATCGGCGCCAACCTGAACGGCAGCCACCGGGAGTATGGCGTGCCGCAGTTCAGCAGCGAGGTAGGGAGGAGTGTCGGTGTGAAGCTGGTGTGGCAGCGGTAAAGCGCTGCGCATGAAAAAACCGGGGCGCGCCCCGGTTCTTTTTTTCATCGCTTGAAGGTTCAGATCGCCTTTGCCAGCTGGGCCGCCAGGCCGGTGTAGTTCGCCGGCGTCATCGCCAGCAGCAGGTCTTTCGCTTCCTGCGGCATCGCCAGTTTGCCGATGAATTCCCGCAGCGCGTCGCGGGTGATGCCCTTGCCGCGCGTGAGTTCCTTCAGCTGCTCGTACGGGTTCTCGATGCCGTAGCGGCGCATCACGGTCTGCACCGGCTCGGCCAGCACTTCCCAGTTGGCGTCCAGGTCCTGCTCCAGGCGCTGCGGGTTCACTTCCAGCTTGTTCAGGCCGCGCAGGCAGCTGTCGTAGGCCAGCAGGGCATAGCCGAAGCCGACGCCGATGTTGCGCAGGACCGTGGAGTCGGTCAGGTCGCGCTGCATGCGCGAGACCGGCAGCTTGTCGGCCATGTGGCGCAGCATCGCATTGGCCAGGCCCAGGTTGCCTTCCGAGTTCTCGAAGTCGATCGGGTTGACCTTGTGCGGCATGGTCGACGAACCGATCTCGCCGGCCTTCAGCTTCTGCTTGAAGTAGCCGAGCGAGACATAGGTCCAGATGTCGCGGTTCAGGTCGAGCAGGATGGTATTGGTGCGCGAAATGGCATCGAACAGTTCGGCCATGTAATCGTGCGGCTCGATCTGGATGGTGTACGGATTGAAGACCAGGCCGAGACGCTCCTCGATCACGTTCTTCGAGAACGCCGGCCAGTCGAAGCCCGGATACGCCGACAGGTGGGCGTTGTAGTTGCCGACCGCGCCGTTCATCTTGCCGAGGATCTCCACGCCTTCGATGCGCTTGACGGCGCGCTGCAGGCGCGCGACCACGTTGGCGAATTCCTTGCCCAGGGTGGTCGGGCTGGCGGTCTGGCCGTGGGTGCGCGACAGCATCGGCAGCTCGGCGTTGACGTGCGCGATCTCGGTCAGCCGGGCAATGATGGCCTGGAGGGCGGGCAGCATCACGCGGTCGCGCGCGGCTTTCAGCATCATGCCGTGCGAGGTGTTGTTGATGTCTTCCGAGGTGCAGGCGAAGTGGATGAACTCGCTGGCCGCGACCAGTTCCGGCACGTCCTTGACCTTCTCCTTGAGCCAGTATTCGACGGCCTTGACGTCGTGGTTGGTGACGGCCTCGATCTCCTTGATGCGGGCAGCATCGGCATCGGAGAAGTCGGCGGCCAGCTTGTCGAGCAGGGCGCTGGCGCCGGCGGAGAAGGGCTTGAGTTCGGCAAAGCCCGCCTGCGACAGGGCTTGCAGCCAGGCGATCTCCACCTTCACGCGGTGGTGCATGAAACCGGCTTCCGACAGGATCGGGCGCAGCTTGTCGGTCTTGGCGGCGTAGCGGCCATCCAGCGGGGAAAGGGCCGACAGGGTCGAGGAGGAGGCGGTAGAGGTCATGGCAGAGGGATGAAGGGTGCAAAAGCGCGATTTTATCACCTGGAGCCTGCGCCAAGCTGGTTTGTCAAGCCGAGCGTCAGCGGGCGTTGCACGGCTCTCCCAGGCGCTGTCCGGCCATGGCCCGATGCTATACTGTCAGCCACTCCCCTAATCTGAGCATTTATGAAACTCATCGGTTCTGTCACCAGTCCCTATGTGCGCAAGGTGCGCGTCGTGTTGGCAGAGAAGAAGCTCGACTATGTGTTCGAGCTGGAAAACGTCTGGTCGCCGGACACCAGAATTTCGGCCTCGAACCCGCTCGGCAAGGTGCCCTGCCTGATCATGGAGGACGGCAGCGCGATGTACGATTCGCGCGTGATTGCCGAATACATCGACACGCTGACGCCGGTCTGCAAGCTGCTCCCGGCGAACAGCCGCGACCGCGCCAACGTTAAGGTCTGGGAGGCGTTGGCCGATGGCGTCGGCGATGCCGCCGTGCTGGCCTACCTGGAGCGCACCCAGCGTCCCGCCGAGCTGCAGAGCCAGGCATGGATCGAACGCCAGCTGGGCAAGGTGCGCAACGGCCTGCAGGTCATGTCCGACAACCTCGGCGAGCAGCCGTTCTGCATGGGGATCCACTACACCCTGGCCGACGTCGCGGTCGGCTGCGTGCTGGGCTGGCTGCTGCTGCGCTTCCCCACCATCGACTGGCGCGGCGAGCACCCGAACCTGGCGCGCCTGTTCGACAAGCTGTCCGAGCGCCCCTCGTTCAAGGATACCGTGCCGGTCATCGCTTCGTGAGCGCAACAGTGAGCGTACCCGCCTCGACCACGGTCGTGTTCGGGGAAGCCCTGGTCGACGAATTCCCGACCGAGCAGGTGGTCGGCGGCGCGCCCTTCAACGTCGCGCGCCACCTGGCCGCCTTCATGGCGCCGGCCCTGATGATCACCCGCGTCGGCAAGGACCGCAACGGCCAGGCCGTGCGCGGCGAGTTCGAGCGTTTCGCGATGAGCGACGCCGGCCTGCAGCTCGATCCGATGGAAGAGACGGGCCGCGTGGTGGTCGAGCGCAGTGGCCAGGGCCACCGCTTCCAGATCCTGCCGCGCCAGGCCTACGACTTCATCAATGCCGGCGCCGCCACCGCCGGCCTGGCGAATGTCGACGCCGGCCTGGTCTACTTCGGCACCCTGGCCCAGAGGGAGCAAGGCTCGAGTCAGGCGCTGGGCGCCGTGCTCGATGCCTTGCCGAACGCCAAGCGCTACCTCGACCTCAACCTGCGTCCCGGCCAGTACACCGAGGCCACGGTGACGCGCTCGCTGACGGCGGCCGACATCGTCAAGGTCAACGAAGAGGAATTGCAGGCGCTGTTCCAGTGGTATTTCCAGGTCGGTCCGAATGATGCGCCGCTGTCCACCGAGCAAGTGCACGCGGCCTGCCGCGCGCTGATGGACCGCTTTGCGCTGGAAACGCTGATCGTGACCCTGGGCCACCGCGGCTCGGTGGTGTTCCTGCCCGATGGCAGCCTGGTCGCGCACCGCGACAATCCGGCACCGCCCTTCGTGATCGACACGGTGGGGGCGGGCGACGCCTTCTCGGCGATCTTTTTGCTGGGACGCGCGCGCGGCTGGCCGCTCGCGCTGACCCTGGCGCGCGCCAACGAATTCGCCGGCGCGGTCTGCGCGGTCGCCGGCGCGGTGCCGCGCGACCTGAACTTCTACGACAAGTGGGTCGCGCGCTGGCGCGAAGGCGCGCCCGCGATCCCGTCAGCGTTTACATCTCGCTGACGTCGCCCATTTGACTCTGTAGATAATTCTGGATGCCCACCTTGACGATCAGGTCGAGCTGGGTCTCCAGCCACTCGATGTGCTCCTCGGTGTCTTCGAGAATCTCCAGCAGCAGGTCGCGCGACACGTAATCGCGCGTCGTCTCGCAGGCGGCGATGCCATCCTTGACGCACTGCTGGGCGCCGCGCTCCAGCTTGAGGTCGCATTCCAGCATTTCCTGCACCGACTCGCCGATCAGCAACTTGTGCAGGGCTTGCAGGTTGGGCAGGCCGTCCAGCATCAGGATGCGGTCGATCAGCCGGTCTGCATGCTTCATCTCGCCGATCGACTCGTCGTACTCCTTCTTGCCGAGGCGGGTAAAGCCCCAGTGCCTGTACATGCGCGCATGCAGGAAGTACTGGTTGACCGCGGTGAGCTCGTTGGTCAGCTGCGCGTTGAGCGCGCGGATGATGTTCGGATCGCCCTTCATGGAGTGCCCTTGTTTATATTAACTTGACGGCATCATAGCTCATATCGAGGCGAGCGCGACGCCCCCGGCCAGCAGCAGCGAGACCGCGGCGATCGCGATGCCCACCGTGCGCCTGCGGTTGGTCAGCGTCCACAGCACGACCCCGGACAGCGACAACAGGATGATCGAGCCGGCCAGCGTATCCACCAGCAGGATCCAGCCCACGCTCATGCCCACGCCCTTGTGCAGGTTGGTCAGTGTGGCGAAGACATTGTTCTCGTTGCGCTTGAGGGTCACATAGCTGTTGCCGACCCAGTACTCGGCCACTACGCCGCCGCTGGGCGAGGTGAAGCTGGCGGTCCAGCGTGCCGGCTGGACCAGGTCACGGTCGCCCCAGGCCACGGGGCGGGCGGGCTCGAGCTTCACCCGCGTGGGATCGGGCTCGAGCTTCAGCGAACTTTTCAGCCAGGCGGCAAGCGCCTGCGGATCGGCCGGGGCCGGATCGGGCAGGGGGACCTGGACCGTGCTTTCCCGGGCCTGTACGGCGGGAATCTTGAGGATGGCGCGGTGGTTCAGCAGGATGCCGGTGCTGCCGAACAGGAGGCCGAGCACGGCGCCCCACAGGCCGATCCAGCCATGCATCTTGCGCAGCCACTTGACGGCGACGGCGCGGCGGGAAGGGGCGGGCGGTGGCTGGACCGTGAAGGGATGCTGCGGCGTCCTCGGAGAGCGGAACGGGATGACGGGCATAAGACGGACGGGATGGCTGCTTCGGAAGCACCATGTTATCAGGACCTGCCGCCGATCGGCCGCATCATGCATCGATATGTGCGCAGCAATGTGCGCAGAAACATCGAGGTTTGCGCAAGGCTATTTGTGCGGGAAAACTGGACCGGCGTCGCCGGCACCGCAGGCGCGGCGACGGCCGGGACGATTCGGGACGAAGCTCAGGCGGCCAGGCTCAGGTGCTCAGGCTGTGTGGAGTGCGGCGCAGCTCGGTCACCGTGGTGGTCGACTCCAGATGCTCGTTCATCACCTGGCGGGCATAGCTGACGCACTTGCCGCAGCAGGTGCCGACGCCGAGTTCCTTGTACAGGTCGGACATCGAAGTCAGGCCGAGGTCGACGGCCTGGCGGATTTCACGGTCGGAGATGTTGTTGCAAACGCAGACGATCATGGTCGGTTTCCAGTACGTGGTATTTAGTGCGAAGGATGCGCGCCAGGCGATATTGTCTGGTATATAATGCGAATCATTCTCATTCAGGTTTGTATTCTCCTGAAGTCGGCAGCCGAATGCAAGTGTTTTTGTTGCGTGATTTAAGCTATCTGAGCCAAAGTAGACAAAGCGCAAATAGAAATAATTCGCATTTAGGTTTATGATGCTCACATGTCTCATCAGCGCTGCATCCGAACTCGATTGGAAGCGACATCATGACTCTTGCACCTACCCTGACCACGCTCGAATCCCTGAAGGCCGGCCAGAGCGCCACCGTGATCCACCTTGCGCCCAGCCATGGCCATGGCGACGATGGCGCCGACGTGTCGCGCCGCCTGATGGAGCTCGGCTTCGTCCCCGGCGAACGCATCCGCATGCTCAAGCGCGGCCTGCCGGGCGGTCCGGTCGCGGTCAAGGTCGGCCAGTCCACCTTCGCCCTGCGCCGTTTCGAAGCGGCGCTGATCTCGATTCAGCCGGAATAAGGCAACACACGACATGGGAGCAGTAGAACAGCAGGTCCAGGCGGCCGCGGCCAATAAAGCGCCGCTGATCGCCCTGCTGGGCAATCCGAACTGCGGCAAGACCGCACTGTTCAACCGCCTCACCGGCGCGCGCCAGAAGGTCGCGAACTACGCTGGCGTCACCATCGAACGCAAGGAAGGCAGCTTCACGCTGCCGGGCGGCCGCGCCATGCGCGTGCTCGACCTGCCGGGCGCCTACAGCCTGTCGGCCCATACCCCCGACGAAGCCATCACGCGCGATGTGGTGGCCGGTCTGCGTGCGGGCGAACAGGCGCCGGACGCCGTGGTCTGCGTCGTCAACGCCACCAACCTGCGCCTGAACCTGCGCCTGGTGCTCGAGATCCAGCGCCTGGGCCTGCCGATGGTGCTGGCCCTGAACATGGTCGACGTCGCCAACAAGCGCGGCATCGAGATCGATACCAGAAAACTGTCGCAGGAGCTGGGCATGCCGGTGGTCGAGACCGTCGCCGTGCAGTCCGGCGGCGAGAAGGCCTTGCTGGCCCTGCTCGGCGATTTATCCTTCGACACTCCCGTCAAGCCGCGCGCCTTGAGCGCGATCGACGCCGTGCCGGTCGAAGAGACCCAGCGCGAAGTGCGCCGCATCATCGACGCCTGCGTCAGCTTCGACAAGGACACCGGCAACCTGAGCGAGCAGATCGACCAGGTCGTGCTGCATCCGGTGCTCGGTCCCGTGATCCTGGCGGCGCTGATGTTCCTGGTGTTCCAGGCCGTGTTCAGCTGGGCGGCGGTGCCGATGGACCTGATCAAGGGCGGCGTCGAAGGGCTCGGCGCCTGGGTCGGGTCGAGCATGGCCGAGGGCCCGCTGCGCAGCCTGATCGTCGAAGGCATCTTCGGCGGTGTCGGCAGCGTGCTGGTGTTCCTGCCGCAGATCCTGATCCTGTTCTTCTTCATCCTGGTCCTCGAGGATTGCGGCTACCTGCCGCGCGCCGCCTTCCTGCTCGACCGCCTGATGGGCGGCGTCGGCCTGTCGGGGCGCGCCTTCATCCCATTACTGTCGTCGTTCGCCTGCGCGATCCCCGGCGTGATGGCGGCGCGCACGATCCAGAACCCGCGCGACCGCCTGGTAACGATCATGATCGCGCCCCTGATGACCTGTTCGGCGCGCCTGCCGGTGTACGCGCTGGTGATCGCGGCCTTCATCCCGAACCGCCAGTTGGGCGCCGGCATCAACCTGCAGGGCCTGGTGCTGTTCCTGCTGTACGCGGCCGGCATCGTCAGCGCGATGGGCGTGGCCTGGTTCTTCAAGCGCGCCGCGCGCGCCAAGGGCCAGCACCCGCTGATGCTGGAACTGCCGGCCTACCACTGGCCGCACCTGCAGAATCTCGCATTGGGCCTGTGGGAACGCGCCAGGATCTTCCTGACCCGGGTCGGCACCGTGATCCTGACCCTGATGGTGCTGGTCTGGTTCCTGTCGAGCTTCCCGGGCGCGCCGGAAGGGGCGACCCACCCGCCGATCTACTACAGCGTGGCCGGCATGCTGGGACGCGCCCTGGCGGTGGTGTTCGAACCGATCGGCTTCGGCTGGCAGATCTGCATCGCGCTGGTGCCCGGCATGGCCGCGCGCGAAGTGGCGGTCGGCGCGCTCGGCACCGTGTACGCGCTGTCGAGCGCCGGCGACGACGTGGCCGGCTCGCTGGCGCCGCTCATCGCCCAGTCCTGGAGCCTCGCCACCGCGTTGTCGCTGCTGGCCTGGTACGTGTTCGCGCCGCAATGCCTGTCGACCCTGTCGGTGGTACGCCGCGAAACCGGCAGCATCCGCTACGCCTTCCTGATGGCCGGCTACATGTTTGCGCTGGCCTATACGGCATCCTTCATCACCTACCACGTCGCACGCTACTTTCTGGGGAGCTGAGATGATCGTCCAGTACCTGGTGGTCGGCCTGATCGTGCTGCTGGCGGCGCTGTACGCCGCCAGCAAGTACCTGCCGCTGGCCTGGCGCCGCCGCATCGTCTACCAATTCACGGACGGCAGCGGCAAGAGCATGCTGGCGCGCTGGCTCGACAAGGACGCCGGCTGCGGCAGCGGCTGCGATACCTGCGGCACTTGCGAACCGGAGCCGATGCCGGAGAAGGACGAGAAAGGTAGAAAAGTTATCCAGGTGCACGTGAAGAGGTAGACACCCGTCGTTCCCGCGCAGGCGGGAAGCCAAGTTCTGCGATGTAGCACGTAGCCCTTTGGATTCCCGCCTGCGCGGGAATGACGTTTTTAGGCCAGCAACTCGATCAGGCGCTTCGCATCGAACGGCGCCCGCACCTTGATGTCGTTGTCGAAGTAGCAGTACACATCCCGGCTTGTCGTTTTCAGAGGCGGCACTGACGACACCAGCCGCGCATCCTCCGGCTGCCTGCCCTCGCTCCACGAGCGGATCTTCGAAGCCCAGCGCTCCAGCGAAGCGTCCTCGTAGCCGCTGGCGTACAGCTCATGTTCGCCGTGCAGGCGGATGTAGACGAAATCCGCGGTCACGTCTTCCCAGTCCGGCCATTTACCCGCGGTGTCGGCCACCACCAGCGCCACGTTATAGCGACGCAGCAGGGCGATGAAGGCCTCGTCGCGGAAGCTGTCGTGGCGCACCTCCACCGCATGCCGCAGCGGACGCACAGCATCGATCTCCAGCAGGCTCCTTCCGGCCATCTTCTCGTCGTGGCCGCGCGCGATGGCCAGCGCCTGGCCGGTGTCAACCGGCAGCAGGGCCAGGAAGCGCTCGATCTTGTCGGGCTCGAAGCGCAGCTGCGGCGGGAACTGCCACAGGATCGGGCCGAGCTTCTCGCGCAGCGCGAACACGCCCGAGGCCAGCACGTTGGCCAGCGGCGTCTCGATGCCGCGCAGCTTGAGCATGTGGGTGATGAAGCGGTTGCCCTTCACGGCAAACACGAAACCGGGCGGCGTGGCGGCATACCAGGCCGCATAGCTCGCGGGCCGCTGCAGCGCGTAGAAGGAACCGTTGATCTCGATGGTGGGCAGGTAGCGCGAGGCGTAGTCCAGCTCGCGCGCCTGCACCAGCCCCGGAGGATAGAACACCCCGCGCCATGGTTCGTACCGCCAGCCCGAGATGCCGATGTAGATTGCGCCCATGCCTGCGATGGTAGGCCGGACGGGGGCAGGGCTCGGTGCGTTGCCGAACCGTGCCCGCGATGCTCAGGCGCGCGCGCGGACCGCGATCCGGACCGGACGGGCGCGCCGGCGCAGCAGGGCGCCGCAGCCGGCCGTGCCGAGGCCCGCCAGCAGCATCGCCCAGGCCGGCGCTTCCGGCACCGGCGACACCGCCGAAGCCGAGACCATGTTCAGGACGGTGCCGTCGGTCCAGTACAGGTGGTGTTCGGCGGTGTTGTAGGGCGTGATCTGGTAGTCGTAGCTCAGTTTGCCGGTTTCGATCAGGTGGCCGCCGCTGTGCAGGCCTTCGGGATCGCTGCCGTATTCGCCGAGGCTGAACGACAGGCCGCGTTCGGGCGAGAACGCGAAGCTGTCGGCCCCGCAGTGGTAATACGCGTTGCTGCCGGCGGCGCAGGCCACGTAGTCCATCGCGCCGATGGTCAGGGACGTCAGTTCCTCGCGTTCGAGCAGGCCGTCGCCATTCAGGTCGGCGCCGGTGAAGGACCCGGCGATCTGCATGTCGGGCAGGAAGACTCCGGCTTCCTGGTCGTAGAAGCCGGTATAAGTGAAAGTCCAGTGGGCGGACTGGGCATGGGCGATCGCACTGCCGAGCAGCAGGACGGTGGCGGTGAACAGATGCTTCATGGTGAACCTCGCATGGGTGCGGGACGAACCCGCGGTAAATGAAATGCTGGGTTCACCTTACCCTGTTCTGTTACGAAAGTCCTGTCCGCTTGACACAATCGTCGCCGGCCGGCCACAGCGCGCGGCCAGCTCGGCAGTTTTCATTTCCCGTCCGAAACAACCGGCAACTCGATCGTGCTTTCCATGCCGGGTGCGTGGTAGACGCGCTGGGTCGCCTTGCGGTAGTCGCCGGCCTTGGCGTAGAAGATGTTGGGCACGAAGGTCTGCGGGTTGCGGTCGTACAGCGGGAACCAGCTGGACTGGATCTGTACCATGATGCGGTGACCCGGCAGGAACACGTGGTCGACGTTCGGCAGGGCGAATCGGTAGCGTTCGGCCTTGTTGGCCGGGATCGCCGCCGGCTTGTCGAAGCCCTGGCGGTAGCGGCCGCGCAGGATGTCCATCGAGATCGGCAGCTGGTAGCCGCCCAGTTCCGGCTGCGCCGCCACTTCGTCCGGATAGACGTCGATCAGTTTCACGACCCAGTCGCTGTCGGTGCCGCTGGTCGAGGCGAACAGGTTGACCATCGGCGCGCCGGCCAGGGCCAGCGGCTTTGCCAGGGGCGCGCTCACGTAGGTCAGCACGTCCGGGCGGTCCGAATACGAACGCTGGTCGGTCACCAGCCAGGGCTTCCAGACCGTGCCTTCGCTCATGCGCACGGGACGCGGCACGAAGGGCACCGGTTTCGCCGGGTCGGACACGTATTCGTCGAAGGCCGCGCCCTTGCCGTCCCCTTTATCGAAACCGAGCCCGAAGCCCGGCTTCAGGTACAGCGCGGTGGTGCTCGGGACCAGCGGCCACTGCTCCAGCCGGCGCCAGCGGTTCACGCCGGTCTGGTAGGACCACACGGGCGGCGTGTCGAACTTCGGTGCGCCGTCCTTCAGGTACTGGTTAAAGAAGGGCAGCATGACCTCGCGGCGGAATTCCATCGCGGTGTCGCCGGTGAATTTCAGGGCGCCCAGCGAGGCGCCCTCGTAGTTCACCCCGCTGTGGCGCCAGGGGCCGACCACCAGCGAGTTCATGCGATTGTCCTTGTCCTTCGGCTCCATCGCCGCATAGGTCGCGTAGGCGCCGTAGATGTCTTCCTGGTCCCAGCGGCCGACCACGGTCATGGTCGGTACCGTCAGCGGTTTCTTCGCCAGGATGCGGTCCAGCGCCTGTTCCTGCCAGTAGCTGTCGTAGGCCGGGTGCTCGAAAATCTTCTTGGTGAAATTCAGCCGGTCGACGCCGTAGAGGTGGACGAAATCAAAGGTCGAGCCGGCGCGCAGGAAAGCGTCGTAGTCGTCGTGGGTACCGGTGACGATGTGCTCGCCCTCGCCGCGCGCCGAGTTCTGGCCGGCGATGTAGTCGAGGTTGGTGTTGCGGAAGGCACCGTTGTGGAACCAGTCGTCGCCGCGCCAGCCGTCGACCATGGGGCTCATCGGCACCGCGGCCTTCAGTGCCGGGTGCGGTTCGACCAAGGCCATCAGCACGGTAAAACCTTCGTAGGACGAGCCGACCATGCCGACCTTGCCGTTCGATTCCTTCACGTTCTTGACCAGCCAGTCGATGGTGTCATACGCGTCGGTGCTGTGGTCGACCGGCGTGTCGTTCAGCGGGCCGCGCAGCGGGCGCGTCATCACGTAGTCGCCCTCCGAGCCGTACTTGCCGCGCACGTCCTGGAACACGCGGATGTAGCCGTTCTCGATGAAGGCGTCGTCGCCGTCGCCCAGGATCGAGCCGATGTGCGGGCTCTTCATGCGGCCGGCGCGGCGCGCGGCGTTGTAGGGCGTGCGGGTCAGCATGATCGGCGCGTTCGCCGCCGCCTTCGGGATCACGATCACCGTGTGCAGCTTGACGCCGTCGCGCATCGGGATCATCACCTCCTGCTTGATGTAGTCGGCATTCGGGACCGTGGTCGAGAACTTGTCGGACGGGATGTCGGGCGCCATCGGCGAGGTCTGGGCCATGGCCGTGCCGCCGAGCGCGGCGAGCAGCAGAGGAAGGACGGACAGGGACGGCAGGCTGGGGCGCGACATCGGTTCTCCAATTGTTAAAAAGTTGCACTCAAGCATATTACCCAAGCTTCAGGTAAACAGGCAACAGTGCTAAGCTAGCGCCATTTCCCGCCTCCGGCCTGTCATGCTCATCGTCCACCACCTGAACAACTCCCGCTCCCAGCGCATCCTGTGGCTGCTGGAGGAACTCGGCCTGGAGTACGAGATCAAGAAGTACCAGCGCGACCCGACGACGATGCTGGCACCGCCCGAGCTGCGCGCCGTGCACCCGCTCGGCAAGTCGCCGGTGATCCAGGAAGGCGACACCATCGTGGCCGAATCCGGCGCCATCATCGAGTATCTGGTCGGGCGCTACGGGGACGGCCGGCTGGCGCCCGCGACCGGCACCCCCGAGCGCCTGCGCTACACGTATTTCCTGCACTACGCCGAAGGCTCGGCGATGCCGCCGCTGCTGCTCAAGCTGGTGTTCGACCGCGTCGAGCAATCCCCCGCGCCGTTTTTCGTGCGCCCGATCGCGCGCGCCATCGCGAACAAGGTCAAGGACAGCTTCGTGCTGCCGCAGATCCGCCAGCACCTGGCCTTCCTCGAGGGCGAGCTCGCGGGCCGCGCCTGGTTCGCCGGCGAGGAGTTCTCGGCCGCCGACATCCAGCTCAGCTTCCCGCTGGAGGCGGCCGCCGCGCGCGGTGGGCTGGACGGGAAGTACCCGAAACTGAGCGCCTTCCTCGAACGGATCCACGCGCGCCCGGCCTACCGCCGCGCGCTCGAACGGGGCGGCCGGTACGACTTCGTGAAGTAATCGAATAAGCTTAGAAGCGTATGGCAAAACTGCTGGCCATCGACGGCCTGAACATCGTCCGCCGGGTGTACGAAGCCAGTCCCGAACCGGACTCCGACCTGAAGGCGAGCATCGCGCTGCGCCACGCCTTCTCGTCGTTCCGCAAGCTGCTGGAAGCGCACGCGCCGACCCACGTGCTGGCGGCCTTCGACTACGGCGGCCAGACCTGGCGCCACGCGCTGTATCCGCGCTACCGCGAAGGCCGCGCGCCGATGCCCTCGGACCTGCGCAACGCGCTGCCGGAATTTCATGAGCGCCTGCGCGCGGCCGGCCTGCACGTGCTGATGATTCCCGAGGTCGAGGCCGACGACGTGATCGCCACCGGCGTCATGCGCTGGCTGCTTGAGGGGCGCGGCGACGCGGTGGTGGCCACCACCGACAAGGACCTGCACGCCCTGATCGCGCATGGCGCCCTGGTGTGGGACCATTTCAAGGGCGAGTGGCATGACGACGCCTGGGTGCGCAACAAGTTCGGGGTCGCGCCCGAGCGCCTGCACGACCTGCTGGCGCTGATGGGCGACGCGACCGACGGCGTGCCGGGCGTCTCGAAGATCGGCATGAAGACCGCGGCGCGCCTGCTCAACGCCTACGGCGACCTGCCGGCCGTGATGGCCGGCGCCGGCATCCTCAAGACGCCGCTGGGCGAGCGCCTGCGCGCCGAGCGCGAGATCCTCGAGGTCTCGCGCCAATTGGTGGAACTGAAGACCGACGTGAAGCTTGGCGTAAGCTGGAAGATGCTGGCGTGGGAATCGAACTGACAGGGAACAAGCGATGCTCAAGGCAGTAATTGTCGACTCGAACGCGATCTCGCGCGGCCTGCTCAACACCGTGCTGCTGGACGGCGGCTACGAGGTGGTCGGCCAGGCCCATACCAGCTCGCTCGGCTACGCGCTGGCCCTGAAGCACCATCCGCACCTGTTCTGCATCGCGCGCGAGCAGGTCGAGGACGGCAACGGCGTGGTCGAGCAGCTGCGCGCCAGCCTGCCGAAGACCCTGGTCTTCATGGTGTCCGGCAGCCTCGACGCGCCTGCGGTCCAGGCCGCGCTGGGGCGCGGCGTGCAGGGCTTCATCGTCAAACCCTTCAAGGCGGACGCGGTGCTGCGCACGATCCGCAACACGGTCCTGGCGATCGTCAAGCAGCACCGCGGCGCCTGAGCGCCACCCATCAATAAATGATGAATTTGATGATTTGTTGAAAGGCCTCACTCCTGTGGTCTTCACGCAAATTGCCGTCAAATAAGAATAGACACTCTGATTTATTAATTGACTCGCGGAAATTGCACCTTCACAATGCAACCCGATCCGCGTTTTCAATCAAATTCGTCAATTCAGACGATCCCCATGTCTCCTTTTTCTTCCTGCCAGGCCCATGAAGCCGAGCGGCTCGACGCATTGCGCAAGCTGAACCTGCTCGATACCCCGCCGAGCGCATCCTTCGACCGCATCACCCGCATGGCGGCCCAGCTGTTCCGGTTGCCGGTCGCCGCGGTCTCGCTGACCGACAGCGACCGTCAGTGGTTCAAGTCGCGCGTCGGCATCGCCCACGACACCATTCCGCGCATGAAGGCGCCCTGCGCCCAGGTCGCGGACGAGGGCGCGATGCTGGTCATCGGCGACCTGCAGGCCGACGAGCACTACCGCGACAGCGTGCTGGCCGCTTCCGGCGTGCGCTTCTATGCGGGCGCGCCGCTGATGACCAACGGCGGCTACTGCCTGGGCGCGATGTGCGTGCTGGGCACCGAGCCGCGCGAGGTGAGCGGGGCGGAGCGCGCGGCGCTGCAGGACATGGCGGCGATGGTGATGGCGGAGATCGAGCTGCGGCATGCGCTCGGCCGCGTCGATCCGCTCAGCGGCCTGCCGAACCGCACCCAGTTCATCGAGGATTTCGGCGACCTGCTGCTCGACCGCCCGTCCGGCGAGCAGCGCCTGGCGGCCCTGGTCAACCTGGCCAGCCCCGAACAGCTCAGCAATGCGACGCTGGCGATGGGATCGACCTACCTCGACGAGATCGTCGGCGAAGCGGTGCGCACGCTGCGCGCCGGCATCGGCGGCTCCAGTACCGTGTACCACCTCAGCGCTACCGAATTCGCCTTCATCGCGCCGCCCGGCACCGGTTGCGCGGCATTCGGCGAGGCGCTGGAAGCCTTGCTGTGCCGGCGCGCCGCCTCGGTGACTTCGCGCTTCGTGACCACCGCCAGCATCGGCGTCGTGCCCTTCGAGGTCGGCGCCACCGCCTGCGCCGACCTGCTGCGCAACCTGCACTCGGCGGCCCAGCATGCCTATGAGGCAGACTGCGGCGTGTCGGTATTCTCGAGCGAGCAGGACGCGATCTACCGCCGCCGCTTCCTCCTGATGAACGAGTTCGGCGCCGCGCTGGAGAGCGAGGGCCAGCTGCGCCTGGTGTTCCAGCCGAAAGTCGACCTCGAGACCGGCGCCTGCATCGGCGCCGAAGCGCTGCTGCGCTGGACCCATCCGGCATTCGGCGAGATCGCGCCGGGCGAATTCATCCCGATCATCGAGCGGACCTCGATGGTGCGCGAGACCACGCACCGGGTGCTGGAGATGGCGATGCGCCAGCTGGCCGCCTGGCGCGCCGACGGCCTGGCGCTACAGGTCGCGGTGAACGTGTCGGCCGTGAACCTGCTGGAGCCGGACTTCTGCGAGCGCGTCCATGCCGGCCTGCGCCGCCACGGCTTGCCGGCCTCCAGCCTGGCGCTGGAGATCACGGAAAGCGCGCTGATGAAGAATCCGCGCCTGGCCCAGGCCACGATGAACGCGCTGGCGGCGGCCGGCGTGCACCTGGCGATCGACGACTTCGGCACCGGCTACAGCAGCCTGGCCTACCTGCAAAGCCTGCCGGTCGAGGTGGTCAAGATCGACCAGTCCTTTGTTCGCAACCTCGAACACGACGAGCGCAAGCGTTCGCTGGTCTCGGCCATGATCAAGCTTTCGCATGACCTGGGGCACCGCGTGGTGGCCGAGGGCGTGGAGACCCTGGCGGTGGCGCAGGTGCTGGAGGAAGCCGGCTGCGACGAGGCGCAGGGCTACTGGTATGCGCGGCCGCTGGCGCCGCGGGCGTTCGTGGCGTGGTTCCTTGGAAGGCTTCCCAACTCCCGGCCGCAAGCGGCGCCTTGCGCCCGGCCGGTCCCGGTGTTGGCGTTCCGGCGCGCCTGAGCGGTCAGGCGGCGGGGCGCGCGGCGGCCAGCAGGCCCATGTCTTCGGAGCTGAGCAGCTTGTCGATGTCGAGCAGGATCAGCATGCGCTCGCCCACCGTGCCCAGGCCGCGCAGGTACTCGGCGGCGACGCTGGCGCCCAGGTCCGGCGCCGGCTTGACCTGGTCGGGCGTTAGGGTCACGACGTCGGACACGCTGTCGACCACCATGCCGATCGTGTGGCCGTTGATGTTCAGGACGATCACCACGGTGAAGGCGTCGTAGGTCGGACTGCCGACCTCGAACTTGATGCGCATGTCCACGATGGGCACGATGATGCCGCGCAGGTTGATCACGCCCTTCAGGTAGTCGGGCGCGCTCGCGATGCGGGTGACGGCGTCGTAGCCGCGGATTTCCTGGACCTTGAGGATGCTGATGGCGTACTCTTCGCCGCCCAGCCGGAACGACAGCACTTCTGTCGCGTTGTTGATGTCGTCAACCATGACTGCTCCTGTCTGCCAAATATTTTTGCCTTGCGGCAACTTTGGTGGAGATTACGACATTTTGGAGCTCAGTTCGATGGAGAAATGGCAAGCGTGGGCAAAAATTATGAATTGTTGCCCACGCACGTCGTTCCCGCGAAGGCGAAAAAGCGCACTGGCGCTTTTTCCCCAAGTTTGCACGCGTTTCGACTGCTCACGCAGAGCTTGGGCCCCCGCCTGCGCGGGGGCGACGTTTATACGGAGCTGGCCGTATCGATGATCCCGCCGCCCAGGCAAACATCGCCGTCATACAGCACGGCCGACTGTCCCGGCGTCACCGCCCACTGCGGTTCGTCGAAGCGCAGCGTGAAGCGGTCCAGGCCTTCTGGCGCCACCGTGCAGGGCACGTCGGCCTGGCGGTAGCGGGTCTTGGCCGAGAGCGCGCGCGGCGCTGGCGCTTCGCCGGCGATCCAGCTGGCCTGGCCCGCGCCCAGTTCGCCCGACAGCAGCCACGGATGGTCGTGGCCCTGCACGATGTACAGGGTGTTGTTGGCGATGTCCTTGCGCGCCACGAACCACGGCTCGCTGGTGCCGTCGGCATTCTTGTGCGACTTCAGGCCGCCGATGCCGATGCCCTTGCGCTGGCCCAGGGTGTAGAACGACAGGCCGACGTGCTCGCCGACCGTCTGGCCGTTATCGAGCTTGATCGGGCCCGGCTTGTGCTGCAGGTAGCGGCCCAGGAATTCGCGGAAAGGGCGCTCGCCGATGAAGCAGATGCCGGTCGAGTCCTTCTTTGCCGCGTTCGGCAGCTGCAGCTTTTCGGCGATCTTGCGCACCTCGGTCTTGGCGATCTCGCCCAGCGGGAACAGCGACTTCGACAACTGCGCCTGGTTCAGGCGGTGCAGGAAGTAGCTCTGGTCCTTGGTGGAATCGAGGGCCTTGAGCAGCTCGAATTTCCCGCTGTCGCCGTTCTGGCGCACGCGCGCGTAGTGGCCGGTCGCGATCAGGTCGGCGCCCAGCTTCATGGCGTGGTCGAGGAAGGCCTTGAACTTGATCTCGGCGTTGCACAGCACGTCCGGGTTCGGCGTGCGGCCGGCCTGGTACTCGCGCAGGAACTCGGCGAACACGCGGTCCTTGTATTCGGCGGCGAAGTTGACCGCCTCGATGTCCACGCCGACCACGTCGGCCACGCTGGCCGCGTCGATCCAGTCCTGGCGCGTGGAACAGTATTCGGAATCGTCGTCGTCTTCCCAGTTCTTCATGAACAGGCCGACGACTTCATAGCCCTGTTCCTTCAACATCCAGGCCGCGACCGAGGAGTCGACGCCGCCCGACATCCCGATCACGACTTTTTTCTTGGTCATAGCTATCTCAGGTTACGTCCGGTTTGATACTCAATCCGCCATCGAAGACCGAATGGTCGGTGTACAGCAGGTCCAGCGAGGTGCGCTTGCCGGCCAGGTAATCGTCCACACATTTCAGCACGATCGGGCTGCGGTGGCGCTCCTGGCAGGCGGCCAGCTCGTCGCGCGTCATCCACAGGGTGCGCAGGATGCCGTGGTCGAGCGGCTGGTCGTATTGCTTGCCCGGCTTGCCGCAGAAAGTGAAGCGCAGGTAAGTGACGTCGGTGCCGCGCGACTTCGAGTGGTAGCGCGAAATGTACATGCCGACCAGCGCTTCGGGGATGAATTCGTGTGCGGTTTCTTCCATGGCTTCGCGGATGACCGCCTGTTCGAGCGATTCGAACGGGTCGAGGTGGCCGGCCGGCTGGTTTAGCCGGATGCCGTCGCTGGTTTCCTCTTCGATCAGCAGGAAGCGGCCATCGCGCTCGATGATCGCAGCGACGGTCACTGATGGTCTGAAGGTATGGGTCATGCGCGTCCTTGAAAATGTGCCGACATTCTACCTTGATGGAACAGCCGTTGCTCGCATGCACGCTGCATCGCAACAGTTTATGTCGGTTTTTTCGCTTGATTTAAAACAATAAACAGCAAGATATTCCTGGGTCCGTAACACGTTGGGTAGGAAAATTGCCGATCTGTTTACGAAATACTACGGATCGGTATTGACAGCGGCTTTTATGCCCCTTTGCATGCTAGATTCTGGACAGTCTATCAATTTTACGGAGGCATGATGAGAATTGGTGTGCCGGCTGAATCAAGGCCAGGTGAGACCCGCGTCGCAGCAACGCCCGAAACCGTCAAGAAGCTGGCTGCGCAGCACGAGGTGATCGTGCAGTCCGGCGCCGGCCTGCATGCTTCCGTGATCGACGACGCCTACGTGGCCGCCGGCGCCCGCATCGGCAGCGCCCAGGACGCCTTTGGCGCCGAGCTGGTGCTGAAGGTGCGCGCGCCGAACGCCGACGAGCGCAGCCTGATGCAGCCCGGCGCCGTGCTGGTCGGCATGCTGAATCCCTTCGATGCCGAGAACAATGCCGCAATGGCCGACAAGCGCCTCACCGCCTTCGCGCTGGAAGCCGCGCCGCGCATCACCCGCGCGCAGTCGATGGACGTGCTGTCCTCGCAGGCCAACATCGCCGGCTACAAGGCCGTGATGCTGGCCGCGAACGCGTACCAGCGCTTCATGCCGATGCTGATGACGGCCGCCGGCACCGTGAAGGCGGCGCGGGTGCTGATCATGGGCGTGGGCGTGGCCGGCCTGCAGGCGATCGCCACCGCCAAGCGCCTAGGCGCCGTGATCGAGGCCTCCGACGTGCGTCCGCCGGTCAAGGAACAGGTCGAATCGCTGGGCGCCAAGTTCATCGACGTGCCTTTCCTTACCGACGAGGAGAAGGAAATCGCGCAGGGCGTGGGCGGCTATGCGCGGCCGATGCCGGCCGACTGGATGCGCCGCCAGGCCGAGCTGGTGCACGAGCGCGCCAAGCTGGCCGACATCGTCATCACCACCGCGCTGATCCCGGGCCGCAAGGCGCCGGTGCTGATCTCGGAAGAGACCGTGCGCGCCATGAAGCCCGGCTCCGTCATCGTCGACATGGCGATCGAACAGGGCGGCAACTGCCCGCTGACGGAACCCGGCAAGACCGTGAATAAATACGGCGTGATCATCATCGGCGAGCCGAACCTGCCGGCCCTGGTGGCGGCCGACGCCTCGGCCCTGTATGCGCGCAACGTGCTCGACTTCCTCAAGCTCATCGTCGACAAGGAAGGCAAGCTGGCGATCGACCGCGAGGACGAGATCGTGCGCGCGGTGCTGGTGTGCGCCGGCGGCGAAATACTACGTAAATAAGGGAGCGGCAACATGGAAATCAGTCACACGATCATCAACCTGATCATCTTCGTGCTGGCGATCTACGTCGGCTACCACGTGGTGTGGACCGTCACGCCGGCCCTGCACACGCCGCTGATGGCGGTGACGAATGCGGTGTCGGCCATCATCATCGTCGGTGCCATGCTGGCGGCCGGCCTCACCGAAGGCATCACCGGCCAGGTGGCGGGCACGCTGGCGGTCGCGCTGGCGGCCGTCAACGTGTTCGGCGGCTTCCTGGTCACCCAGCGCATGCTGGAGATGTTCAAGAAGAAGGAGCCGAAAACGGCGCGGGAAGCGAAAACGGCCGGTGCCGCCCATCAAAAGGAGGCCGCATGAACGGCATCAGCATGAATGTGGTGACGCTGCTCTACCTGGTAGCGTCGGTCTGCTTCATCCAGGCACTCAAGGGCCTGTCCTCGCCTTCGACTGCGCGCATGGGCAATGTGTTCGGCATGAGCGGGATGGCGATCGCGGCGCTCACGACGATCGCCCTGATGTTCAAGCTGAAGGAACAGATCCAGACCGGTGGCATGGGTTTCGGACTGGTGCTGCTCGGTGTGTTGGTCGGCGGGGCGATCGGCACCATCGCGGCGAAAAAGGTCGAGATGACCAAGATGCCGGAACTGGTAGCGGCCATGCACTCCCTGATCGGCCTTGCCGCGGTATGCATCGCGATCGCCGCCGTGTCCGAACCCTGGGCCTTCAACATCGCCGCACGCGGCGCCGCGCTCCCCTTCGGCAACCGGCTGGAGCTGTTCATCGGCACCTTCGTCGGCGCCGTGACCTTCTCGGGCTCGGTGATCGCCTTCGGCAAGCTGGCCGGCAAGTACAAATTCCGCCTGTTCCAGGGCGCGCCGGTGCGCTATCCGGGCCAGCACCTGATCAACCTGCTGGCGGCGATCGCCATCGTCGCGCTGGGCCTCGTGTTCTGCTTCTCGGATGGCGTGTCTCCTGCCTGGACGCCCTACATCGTGATGGCCGCGCTGTCGTTCGTGCTGGGGGTACTCATCATCATCCCGATCGGCGGCGCCGACATGCCGGTGGTGGTGTCGATGCTGAACTCCTACTCGGGCTGGGCGGCGGCCGGCATCGGCTTCTCGCTGAACAATTCGATGCTGATCATCGCCGGCTCGCTGGTCGGCTCGTCGGGCGCGATCCTCTCGTACATCATGTGCAAGGCGATGAACCGCTCCTTCTTCAACGTGATCCTGGGCGGCTTCGGCGGCGAGGCAGCCGTCGATACCGGCGGCGGCGCCAAGGAACAGCGCCCCGTCAAGTCCGGCTCGCCCGAGGACGCCGCCTTCATCCTGCAGAATGCGGAATCCGTGATCATCGTGCCGGGCTACGGCCTGGCGGTGGCGCGCGCCCAGCACACGGTCAAGGAGCTGGTCGACAAGCTGACCGAGCACGGCGTGACGGTGCGCTATGCGATCCACCCGGTGGCGGGCCGCATGCCGGGCCACATGAACGTGCTGCTGGCCGAGGCCGAGGTGCCCTACGACCAGGTGGCGGAAATGGAAGACATCAACGGTGAGTTCGGCCAGACCGACGTGGTGCTGGTGCTGGGCGCGAACGACGTGGTGAACCCCGCCGCCAAGGACCCGAAATCGCCGATCGCCGGCATGCCGATCCTGGAAGCCTATAAAGCCAAGAGCATCATCGTCAACAAGCGCTCGATGGCGTCCGGCTATGCGGGGCTGGACAACGACCTGTTCTACCAGCCGAACACGATGATGGTGTTCGGCGACGCCAAGAAGGTCATCGAGGCGATGGTCAAGGCGGTAGACTAAGGCCTGCTTCAGGCCTTGCGCAGCAGGTCGACCCGGAACGGCGCCAGGAATCTGGCGCCGTCCGGTTCCAGGTGCGACTCGAACTTCGCCCGTACCCATTCCAGCAGTTCGGTCGACAGGCGGTGCTCGGTATGCGTCACCTGGATGACCTTCTGCTCGAAGTCGGCAAAGCTCTTGTAGCGGACCGGGGCCAGGAAGAAGGTCTGCGATACCAGCTCGAACAGCCCCTTATCGACGGCGTCGCGGGTCGCCTCGAAGGCGGCCTCGCGCACCCGCTCTTCGTCGTGGAACAGGCGCAGGATCTCGTTGTAGTCGCCGCCGAACACCGGTTCCGAGATGTACACCAGGCCGCCGGGCGCCAGCACCCGGTGCATCTCCGTGAACGCACGTCCCAGCAAGTCGATCGGCACGTGGTGCAGGGACTTGAACAGGAACACCGCATCCATGCCGGCGTCCCGCGCCGGAATCTCCTGCGCCCCGCCCAGCGCAAATTGCACGCCGGGCAGGTCGTCGATGGCCAGATTCTTCTCGTGCTGGCGGCGGTCGACCTCCAGCGCCAGGATCGAGGCGAACTTGCCGCCGGCGGCGAGCAGCCGGGTCTGGCGTGCGGTGCCGCACCCCAGTTCCAGCGCCCGCGCCGGCGTCGACGCCAGCGGCAGCGCGTCGAGCAGCACCCGTTCGTCCAGCACGGGGCCGCCGTCGGCGTCACGCAAGCGCATCGGCGTTGCTGTTTTCTTCATCACTTGCCGTGGGTCGCTTTTTCCATCGCGTCCAGGGTTTCCTTGCCGACGCGGCTTTCCATCTGCTTGTACACCGGCGACATCGCCTTGCGCCAGGTTTCGCGCTCGGCCGGGGTCAGGGTGTAGACCGTGGTGGTGCCGGCCGCCTTGATCGCCGCGACCGCCTTGTCGTTCTCTTCCTGGGCGATGTCGTTGGCGTACTTGGTCGCTTCGGCCATCGCGCCGTCGAGCTTGGTGCGGATATCGGCCGGCAGGCCGTCCCAGAACTTCTTGTTGACGATGACCGCGTAGCCGATATAGCCGTGGTTCGAAATCGTCATGTGCTTCTGCACCTCGTGCATCTTCTGGGTATAGATGTTCGACGGCGTGTTCTCGTTGCCGTCGACGACGCCGGTCTGCATCGCCTGGTAGACCTCGGAGAAGGCCATCACCTGCGGATTGGCGCCGAGCGCGCGGAACTGGGCGTCCAGCACTTTCGAGCTCTGGATGCGCATTTTGAGGCCGCGGAAGTCGGCCGGGGTGTGCAGCGGCTTGTTGGCGGTCATGTCCTTGAAGCCGTTATCCCAGTAGGCCAGGCCCTTGACGCCCTTCGGTTCGAGCTTGGCGAAGAACCACTTGCCCAGCGGGCCGGTGGTGACGCGGTACAGCGCCTGCTTGTCGGGGAAAATGAAGGGCATGTCGAAGGCTTCGAATTCCTTCACGCCCAGCGGGCCGAACTTGGCCAGCGAGGGCGCCAGCATCTGGACGGAACCCAGCTGCAGCGCTTCCATTTCTTCCTTGTCCTTGTACAGCGTGCTGTTCGGGTAGACCTCGACCTTGACCTTGCCGCCGGTGGCCTTTTCCGCCAGCTCCTTGAAGCGCAGGGCGCCCTTGCCCTTCGGCGTGTCGTTGGCGACCACGTGGCTGAACTTGATGACGATGGGGGCCTGGGCGTAAGCACCGGCGCTGGCGAAGGCGGCGGCGAGTACCGCGTGCATGATCTTGAATTTCATTGTTGTCTCCTGTTGTCGTAAGGTGGAACTGCTTTTTTGTTACTTGCGTCGCTTTGCTTCTTCGAGCATTTGCTGTGCGATGAGGATGACCGGCCGGTCGACCATCTTGCCGTCGAGGGCCACCGCGCCCCCCTGTGCTGCTTCGGCCGCGGCGACCACGCGCCCGGCCCAGCTTACTTCATCCGCCGTCGGCGCGAACGCTTCATGTACGGGCGCGACCTGTTTCGGATGAATGCATAATTTACCGCCAAAGCCGAGTGCGCGGGCGCGCAATGTGTCGGCGTGCACGCGTTCGGGTTCGTCGAAGCTGGTGGTCACGCCATCCACCGGGGCGTTGACGCCCGCCACGCGCGAGGCCAGCACCAGCTGGGAACGCGCATACAGCAGGGTCTCGTGGCTCTCCTGGATGCCCATGTCGAAACTGAAGTCGATCGAGCCGAATACCAGCCGTTGTACGCGTGGCGTTCTGGCCAGGGCGGCGGCGTTCCACAGTCCCAGCCCCGACTCGATCAGGGGCAGGATGGCCGGGGCGCCGGCGGCGGCCAGCTTCGCCAGCGACGCCTCATGCTCGGCTTTCGGCAGCACGATGCCGGCCACGCCGGGCCGGGCGCACAATCCGAGGTCGTCCTCGAACCATTCGCTGTCGGCACCGTTGATGCGCACCAGCACCGGCTGCCGCGGCGACAGCCAGGCCGCCAGCGCCGCGCGCGCGGCCGCCTTGTCGGCGGGCGGCACCGCGTCCTCGAGGTCGACGATCACCGCGTCGGCGCCGGCGGCGCAGGCCTTGTCGAAGCGTTCCGGCCGGTTGGCCGGCACGAACAGGTAGGAGCGCGCCAGCATGGCTCAGCCCTGGGCGGGGAGGAGAATGCCGACCTGCCCGGCATCGGCCAGCGCCCAGATGCGGGCGAAGGCGGTGCGCATCTCGGCCGGGCTGGCGGCATCGGCAAACTCGGCCAGGCGCAACGCCTTGCTTTCGAGTTCCTCGCGCGACAAGGTATTGCCCGGATCGCCCTTCGGTTCGTCGACCCGGCCCTCGAAGCTGCGGCCATCGACGGTCTGCACCGTCACCTTGCCGATCCAGCGCGCCGGATAGGCCTGGTCGACTTCCTGGTCCAGCACCATCTCGACCTTGCCGCGGAACGCCGCGATGCGCGGGTCGTTGTAGAAGCGTTCGAATTCCTGCAGGCCGGCGCTGCCGAATTCGGCAATCAAGCCGAGCACCGTACCCATCGAGAATTTCGCCTGGTGCACCGTGCGCGGATCGACGACCGGGCCCAGCACGTCGATCGCGCCCTGGTGCACGCGCGCCGTCACGCGCGCGACCTCGGATGGGCGCAGGCCATGCGCCTGCATCACCTGCTGCAGCGCGTCGGCCGCCGGATGGGTGTGGCGGCAGGATGCGTGGAACTTGAACGAGGTTTCGGCCAGGGTCCAGCGTTGTCCGAGGCCGGCGCTCAGCTTGGCCGGATCGGCGTCGCGCGACATGCCGGCGGCCATGCCCTGCGCACCTTCGAGGATGCGGCGCGCGCCGGTAAAACCTTCGTGCGCCAGGTAGGCGGCGCTCAGGCCCCCGGCCGCCGCGTGGGCCGTGTGCAGCTGCTTCGAATCGGCGGCGTCGCGCAGGAATTCCCACAGGCCGGCGGCCTGGGTGCCGGCCGAGCCGAAGGCGTGCAGCATCTGCTCCGGGTTCAGGCGCAGCAGGTGGCCGACGGCCGCCGCGGCGGCAAGCGTGCCGGCGGTGCCGGTGGTGTGGAAGATCTTGTAGTGCGAGCGTCCGAGGAATTCGCCGACCCGGATCCCGACCTCGTAGCCGGCCACCGAGGCCGTCAGCAGCTCGCGTCCGCTGGCACCGATCGACTGCGCCACCGCGAGGGCGGCCGGGAACACCACCGCGGCCGGGTGGAACACCGAGCCGTTGTGCACGTCGTCCTGCTCGGCGAAGTGCGAGGAGGCGGCGTTGACCATCGCGGCGAACAGCGGCGTGGTGCGGCGGCGCGAGATCAGGACCTCACTCGGTCCGTCCTGCGGCCCCATCTGCCTGGCGAAGGATTCGATGACCTGGACCGGACGGCCGGTCTTGCCGGCCAGGGCCGAGCCGAACCAGTCGAGGAACAGGTCTTCGGCGCGCCGCATCACGGCGTCCGGGATGTCCTCGAAGCGCAGCTGGGCGGCGAAGGCGGCCAGTTCCTGGCTTGGATGATGGTCGTTATTCATTTGAAGCGTCTCCTCTAAGTTGCCGTCATTCCCGCGAAGGCGGGGATCCAAGCTTGCGTGCATGGGGCTGCGGCACCAACTTGGGTTCCCGCCTGCGCGGGAACGACGCTCTACGTTATCTTTAGACCGCCTGCTGCGCGTGCAGCGCGGCGATGCGCTCCTGGCCGTAGCCCAGCTCGGCGAGGATGGCATCGGTATGCGCGCCGAGCGCCGGGATCGGGTCCATGCGCGCATTCCACTCTTCGGGCACGCCGGGCGGTTTCAGGGCAGGCAGGGGACCGGCGGGCGTCGCCACCTCAAGCCAGCGCTGGCGCGCCTTCAGCTGCGGGTGCTCCCACATGTCGTGCATCGTGTTCACGTGCGCATTCGCGATCGGAGCCGCCTCCAGCCGCTCGATCACCTGCTCGCCCGTCAGTGTAGAGAACGCGTCGACGATGATGGCGCGCAGTTCGTCGCGGGCGACGGTGCGCGCCGCGTTCGAGTTGAAGCGCGGGTCGGTGGCCAGTTCCGGCTTTTGCAGCACCTTGGTGCAGAACAGCGCCCACTCCCGCTCGTTCTGCAGGCCCAGCATGACCACGCGGCCGTCGCCGGCCGGGAAGGGGCCGTAGGGGTAGATGGTGGCGTGGGCGGCGCCGGCGCGCGGCGGCGGGGAGGCGCCGTCCATCGCGTAGTACAGCGGGTAGCTCATCCACTCCATCATGGATTCCAGCATCGCGACCTCGATATGCGAGCCCTTGCCGGTGCGGCCGCGCTGGATCAGCGCCGCCAGGATGTTCGAGTAGGCGTACATGCCGGCCGAGATGTCGGCGATCGAGCAGCCGGCCTTGGCCGGTTCGTCCGGGGTGCCGGTGATCGACAGGAAGCCGGATTCGCTCTGGATCAGCAGGTCGTAGGCCTTCTTGTCGCGGTAGGGGCCGTTGTCGCCGTAGCCGGAGATGTCGCACACGATCAGGCGCGGGAAGCGCTCGGACAGCGCTTCCCAGGACAGGCCGAGGCGGGCCGCGGCACCCGGCGCCAGGTTCTGCACCAGCACGTCGGCACTGCCCAGCAGCTTGTCGAGGATGGCGCCGGCTTCCGCGTGCTTGACGTCGAGCGTCAGGCTTTCCTTGGAGCGGTTGGTCCAGACGAAGTGCGAGGCGAGGCCGCGCGCGCGGGTATCGTAGGCGCGCGCGAAGTCGCCCACGCCGGGACGCTCGACCTTGATGACGCGGGCGCCGAGGTCGGCCAGCTGGCGCGTGCAGAAGGGCGCGGCGATCGCGTGTTCGAGGGTGACGACGGTGATGCCGTCCAGTGGGCGCATGGAAGAGGTCATGAGCGATCTCCTTAGAACGAGCGCGGCATGCCGAGCACGTGCTCGCCGATGTAGGCGAGGATCAGGTTGGTCGAGATCGGCGCGACCTGGTACAGGCGGGTCTCGCGGAACTTGCGCTCGACGTCGTATTCGGCGGCGAAGCCGAAGCCGCCGTGGAACTGCAGGCAGGCGTTGGCCGCTTCCCAGGAGGCGTCCGCGGCCAGCATCTTGGCCATGTTGGCTTCGGCGCCGCAGCCCTGGTGCGCATCGAACAGGGCGCAGGCCTTGTAGCGCATCAGGTTGGCCGCCTCGATGTTCACGTAGGCCTTGGCGATCGGGAACTGGACGCCTTGGTTCTGGCCGATCGGGCGGCCGAACACTTCACGCTCGTTCACGTATTTCGTCACCTTGTCGATGAACCAGTAGCCGTCGCCGATGCACTCGGCGGCGATCAGGGTGCGCTCGGCATTCAGGCCGTCGAGGATGTATTTGAAGCCCTTGCCTTCTTCGCCGATCAGGTTCTCGGCCGGGATCTCCAGGTTCTCGAAGAACAGCTCATTGGTCTCGTGGTTGACCATGTTCAGGATCGGCTGCACCGACAGACCCTTGCCGATCGCCTCGCGCAGGTCGACGACAAAAATCGACATGCCTTCCGATTTCTTCGTCACTTCCGACAGCGGCGTGGTGCGCGCCAGCAGGATCATCAGGTCGGAGTGCTGGATGCGCGAGATCCACACCTTCTGGCCGTTGATCACGTACTTGTCGCCCTTGCGCACGGCGGTGGTCTTGATCTTGGTGGTATCGGTGCCGGTGGTCGGCTCGGTCACCGCCATCGACTGCAGGCGCAGCTCTCCGCTGGCGATCTTCGGCAGGTACAGTTCCTTCTGCGCCTTCGAGCCGTGGCGCAGCAGGGTGCCCATGTTGTACATCTGGCCGTGGCAGGCGCCGGAATTGCCGCCGGCCCGGTTGATCTCTTCCATGATCACCGAGGCTTCGGTCAGGCCCAGGCCCGAGCCGCCGTATTCCTCGGGAATCAGGGCCGCCAGCCAGCCGGCCTTGGTCAGCGCGGTGACGAATTCTTCCGGATAGGCACGCGCCTCGTCGACCTTGCGGAAGTACTCGGAAGGGAATTCGGCGCACAGGGAGCGTACCGCTTCGCGGATGTCCTGGTAATCGTGGTTCTGTTGAATCGACATGATGAAGGTTCCAGTAGAGTGACGGTCAGGCCAGTACGGCTTCGGCCTGCATCGCGAGTTCGCCGCGGATGTTCTTGGCCCACAGGCGCACCGTGCGCCCATCCGCATCGGGCGTGCCGCACACCGTGAACGGCTCGATGTCGAACAGCGGGCCGACGGCGCGGAACGAGAACGAGGCGATGCGCGCCTGCGGCAGCTTGCGCTGCACGAGGTCGACCAGCAGGGTCGCGATCAGGGGGCCGTGCACGATCAGGCCGGGGTAGCCCTCGACTTCGGTCACGTAGCTGCGGTCGTAGTGGATGCGGTGGCCGTTGAAGGTCAGCGCCGAGTAGCGGAACAGCAGCACCGGATCGGGCGTGATGGTGCGTTCCCAGGCGGCTTCCGCCGGCGCCTTTTTCGGCGCGGGAGCGGCGGCTCCCGGTTGCGGCAGGCCGCGGTAGACGATGTCGTGTTCTTCGGTGACGCAGGTGGCGCCGTCCTGCGCCAGCTCGTGGCGCACGGTGACGAACACCAGCGGGCCGGTCGCACCGTTCTTGCTGCTCACGCTTTTCACTTGCGACGTGCGGGTGGCTTCGCCCTCGACCTGCAGCGGCTGGCTGAAGCTCAGGCGGCCGCCGGCCCACATGCGGCGCGGCAGCGGCACCGGCGGCAGGAAACCGCCGCGCTGCGGATGGCCGTCGGGGCCGAGTTCGGACTGCGGCGCGGCGTGCCAGAAGTAAGCCCAGTGCCAGAGCGGCGGCAAGCCTGCGCCTGGTCCGAAGTGGTCCGGGCGGTCGAGGGTGGCCGCCAGCGCGTTCGCGGTGACGGCGTTGACGCGCGCGCCCACGGTCTCGGTTTTTCCGACCCACTGCTGGAGCAGGGATTCATCGATAGCTTCGGAAGTCATGCTGGAACAGGCCCTTGGTTGACGAACCTCCAGTCTGGACCTGGTAGCAGAAAGACACAATCGGTGCTTTTGGAAGGGGGGCTACGGTTTCGGTGAAGGGGGCCGCGGTCCAATCAAGCCTTTACTCATCGAGCGGATTCTTTGTAGGGTTGGGCAGCGCAAAAGCGCGATTGCGTGTTGCATAATGGCTTCGGTACTGCCCCGCTGAGGACGATGTATGGCTGCACACCTGATCCGTATTTTATTGGGCATTCTGGCAATGTTCCTCTGCGCAGTGGCTGCCGGCGTGCTGGCCGCATTTGTGCCGATCGGCGAGAAGCCGGATGGCAGGGGTTTTCAGCTGCCCGGGACCGTCATGGCTGGGTTGATATGTGCAGTAGCAATGGTGTTACGCAGCAGGCGTGGGTGGCCGGTAATCGACCTGGTGGCAAGCCTGGTGGGCGCGGAAGCCGTCGCCCTCTGCGTCATCGCACTATTTTCAGGCCTGACCGGGCGTCATCTCTTTGATCCGTTCAATTGGTGGTGGCTCGGGACCATCAGTCCATTCATTGTTTTCCCTTGTCTGGCCGGCGTGATCATCGGCGGCTTTTTGCAGAAGCACCGGCCACGATAGAGGCAGGTGCTCGGCAGCTCCGGGCGTAAGCTGCGAGCAAGTCCGCTTACTGGTAACTTTGCAGTTCACTCGTCTCCGACACCAGGGCGCCGGCTGGCGGTGTGGCCCCGCTGTAGGTGAACACGGATGCCGATTTCAGGGCACGCGAGTCGGCGCCGGAGGCGTCGCGCCACAGGGTCACGGTTTCGGTCCGGGTCGTGCCGTTGACGGTCCGCGTGACGGTGGAAGTGAATTTGAAGGCGCTGAAGGTGCCGGCTGCTACGGTAATCGTTTCGGCGCCGGCCAATGTCCCGGACTGGGTAAAGGCGGTGCCGGCGCCCGTGCCGCAGGTTTCGACGTAGTTCACGGTCCAGGCCTGCCCAAGGGTCAAGGGCGACGGCGCACCGGGATTGCCTTGACTGAGCGTGCAACGGACAGTGGCGCCGGTCGAGGGCGCTACTACCCAGGAGGTGGGCTGGCCGCTGGCGTTGTACTGGTAGTCCGTGGGATACAGGCTCTGGTCGACCGAACCGGAAACGGTGCGGTCATGCGATGGGTCTTCCTCATGCACGGTAAAGCTGCCGTCGGCGTTGACCGAGGTGACGTCCTGCACCATTGTCCTGTTGATGGTGTTGTTCAGGTTGTCGGTCAGCTTCTGTGCAAAGACCAGGTGAGCGCCGGGCTTCGGACGCACAAAAGTATAGGTCGCCGCTGAACTGCGGACCGGGGCATCCGCACCGCCGCCCCCACCGCCGCCGCAGCCGGCCAGCAGTGTGGAAATAAGAAGGCTTGATGCGAGGTGCTTGCGTGTCATCGTTGCTCCAGTCGTGAATTGTGTGCGGCTCTGCCGGCGGTGCAAGGCGAATATACACTTGCCACACAGGTAATTTACCTGTCATAACATTACGATACACATCGTAATTTCGCATCGTTTACGCTTGAGAACATCGAACACACTCCTATGCTTTATCGCGCTCTTTCATTGTTTTATGTGTTTTCGCCACGCGAACTTCCGCGAGCGATGATCCCTTGGCCGATCTGAAAAAGGGTCAACCCAAGGACGTGAAGAAGCTGATTGATCGTCTTGCAGGCTGTGCTCATTGGAGCGGTGAAGAGCCATACGATGCCGAGCGTCGGCGGGAGATCGCTTTGGCCATGAAAGATCTGGAATGTGATCGGCTGGAAAAGGACGAAGCGGCAATCCGGGAACGCTACGCAAAACAAGCAAGTGTGCTCAAAGTGTTGCGGCAGGCGAAAGAATCAAGCTGGTGACCATGAGGCGGCCCCGGGATAACTAGCTTTCGCTTCGGCTACGTTGACGGTATAGCGGCTGAATTCGTACAGCAGCTCCGCTTCCACTACGTCGCGGGAGGGCCGGCCTGGACCTGGCAGCAGAAAGACACAATCGGTGCTTTCGGAAGGGGGCTACGATTTCGGTGAAGCCACCGATGTCCCGTTACCCGACGGTCATCGCGATCTTTAGGCCCTTGGTGGCAAGGTGTTGAGGGATAGGAATCGATGCGCGACGCGCTCGCCGAGCCGTTGAAGCTGCTTCAAGGGGGGCGGTGGCCCGAGCGTATCGAGTCGTCTCGAAAAATGGCTGACCCCTGGCAGGTCTACGCCAAAGAGCTGCTGGCGTTGCGGTGAGTTGGCAAAGCGTGCCAGGTCGGAAGGAACTGCACTCGCAGATGACTTCATCCAGAAATGCCCGTATGTGTAGATGAGCGATGTACGAATCTCTGCACTACGATTATCCTCTGCCATGTGGAGAACGTGCGTATTGAATAGCACGGCGTCTCCGGCCCGGGGCACGATCCGCTGTACCGCCGACGATCTTGCCAACGTGGGGCGGTGAGGATCGACGTGCATGGGCGGGAAGTGCTGGCTGCCCGGGATGAACGCGAGGCAGCCCTGGTCCGGCGCCAAGTCTTCAAAAAAGATGTGCAACTTCACCAGCAAGTTTGGCGTGTGGGCATGATTGACGCCGAGAACGCGTGCGACGTCGGAATGAAATGGACTGGTAAAGGTCGGCCCCGGAAAAAACAGCCGGGCACTCGTTTCGCTCAACGCGATATCCTCGCCGATCGTCATGCGCAGCAGGGGAAGCAGGACAGGTAGATCGACCAGATCGACGAACACCGGATCGGCGTCCAGGATGGCCGGCAGGTCGACAAATCGAGCGCCTTGCCGCCGTGCTTGTGCGGTCGCGGCGCTGTGGGCGTCCCGCACCGCATTGAAGGCGCGGCGCACGCGGTGGGTCAGGGCGGGTTCAAGCAGGCCTGGCAGATGAACGAAGCCTTGCGTGTCAAACTGCAGTTTCAGGTCCAACAGATCGTTCGAGCTGTACATGGTTGTCCGGGGATGCGTGAATGGCTAGTGAGAATAGTGATAGCTTGGCTTCTGCAGTGGCCTGCCAGGAAAACTGTTCGGCATACTTGCGCGTCGCCGTACGGTCGGGATAGTCAGCGCGTAGCGCTTGCACGGCGGCCGCGACCCCGTTAGCGGAGCGTTCGCCGAGCAAGCGCCCGGCCGCAGGTGAACGAATGACCTCGGGCGTGCCCCAGACAGCGCTGGCCAAGGCTGGCGTGCCACAGGCCATCGATTCGAGCAATACATTGGCCCAGCCCTCGCGGCTGGAGGCCAGCACGAGCGCGTCTGCCGCCGAATAGTAGGTGCGCAGTGAGGACTGGCTGACTGTTCCCGCGAACTGGACCCGGTCCTGCACGCCAATCCGTGCAGCCAGTGTTTTCAAGCGATCCTGCTCCGGGCCTTCGCCCACCACGATCAGCTCGACATCTGGCAGATGTGCCAACGCGCCAATGACATGTTCGTGACCTTTGTGGACGACCAGGTGGCCGACCGATAGGAGCGTGAAGCGCTTCAGGCCGAGCAGGGCGCGTGCATGCGCGCGCGGTTCGGGATAAAACAAGTCCAGGTCGACGCCATTGCGCAGCGTGTGCACCCGCGCCGCCTCGAATCCGAGGCGGACCATTTCGGACTTGAGTGCATCGCAGACGCCGACTATCGCGGCCGCGCGCCGGGCAGCCCACTGGATGAGGACGCGCGGCAGACGAAAGCGCGGCAACAGGGAGATGTCCGAGCCGAGCGCGCTGACGACCACCGGACGGCGCAAGGCCCGGCCCGCCATGACCGCGGCCACACCATCCGGATAAAAATAATGGGCATCGATCACGTCTACCCTCACTCCATCCCGAAGCAGCTGATCGATGGCGCGGCGGGCCACGTGCGCCAATGTCCAGGGAGCGAAGTACATGCCCAGTCCCGGCAGGGCCAGGTAGCGTGGATGATGGACTTCGACGCCGTGGCGTACCTCATAGCGGGGCGTGCGGGCGTAGCGCCCGTATACCCCGAACAACAGGGATTTGAACGGAAACCAGGGCACTGGAGCGACTACGATCGCGTTGACGTTCCCTGTTTTCATCTGCTGGCGCAGGCTGGTTTCCGTGAAAATCCCGTGATGAGGTGCCTGGCTGTTCGGGTACAAGGTGCTGAAAGTTACTACTTGGATCGGCGTCTGTTTCTCGTTCGGATGACGCCGCGCAGGGGGCGGCGATACGGCCGGACGCCGACCGCCGACGAAAGCTCGCGGCCCGAGCGGTGGCGCGTCGGGTTCAAATGCCGTGGCATCGTTCTGCCCGAGTTCAACTTTGAAACTGTTCAAAAGGCACTCCATTCAGAGGACTGCGACACGATGCTATCGGCAGGTGTTCGCCTGGCCCAGCAGAGCGTCGGCGTGCAGTCCCTTGCGGGGCGCTATGACTGCACGATAAGTTGGGTAGACCGCTCAAACGTTTGTTTGATGCTCATCACCATTTTATGACTTTTAGTAAATATTGACTTTTTTGCATGAATCGTGCGCGGTCATTCAGTGTGAATAATCCACCACCCAGGGAGGAGTGAACCCTTGGGCTACAATTCCCGCATCACACAAGGAATCCGCCAATGTTGTTCGACCTGACCGACCTGCGCCTGTTCATCCTGGTCGCGGAATTGAAGAGCCTGACCCGCGCGGCCGAGCGCATGCATTTGTCGCTGGGCGCCGCCAGCAACCGGATGAAGGAACTGGAATCGCGCTTCGGCATGCGCCTGCTGTATCGCGAAAGCAAGGGTGTGCAGCTGTCGCCGGCCGGCGAGACCTTGCTGGCGCACGCGCAGCAGTTCATGCAGCAGCTCGAGCGCCTCAAGAGCGATATGCAGCAATATAACAATGGCATCAAGGGCCATATCCGCATCTTCGCCAACACCACGGCGGTGACCGAATTCATGCCGCAGGTGCTGGGCCTGTTCCTGGCTTCGCATCCGCAGGTGAACGTGGCGCTGGAAGAGCGGCTCAACCACGACATCGTGCGCGGGGTGCAGGAAGGTACCGCCGATATCGGGATCGCGGCCGGGCCGGTGCAGGGCCAGGGCATCGAGATCATCAATTTTTCGACCGACCGGCTGGTGCTGGCCACCGCCGTCGACCACCCGCTGGCCAAGGCGGGCAGCATCAGTTTCGCCGAGACCCTCGACTATCCGCACATCGGCCTGCACGAGGGCAGCACCCTGCAGCATTTCCTGAACAAGGTCGTGGTCGACAGCGGCCACCGCCTGCAGCTGCGGATCCAGGTGAGGGGTTTCGATGCGATGTGCCGCATGGTGGAGGCGGACGTCGGGATCGGCATCCTGCCGCAGTCGGCGGCGCTGCGCCACAGCCGCAGCATGCGGCTGGCGCTGGTGGAATTGACCGACTTGTGGGCGGTGCGCGAACGCAGCGTGCTGGTGCAGGAACTGGAACGGCTGCCGGCCTACGCGCGCGAGCTGGTGGAGCTGATCCGCTCGCAGGCGGCGAACCAGACCAGCCAGGGAGTCTAACGCCGTCCGAACATCATCAGTTCGGCCAGGAGTGTCCGCGCCGGTTTCACCGTGTCCAGCGCGGCGAGGCCCAGCCCGAACAGCGCCTGCTGCGGCCCTTTGCCGGCAAACACGCGCGCCATCGTGTCGGTGGCGCGGATCACCATCTTGCGGTCGGCTTCGCGCTCGCTCTTGAAGCGCTCGAGTGCGGCCGGCGTCATCTCGCGTGCCAGCAGGCGCGCCAGCACCGCCGCATCGCGCAGGCCCAGGTTCAGGCCCTGGCCGGCGACCGGATGCAGGGTCTGGGCCGCGTTGCCGATCGCGACCGTGCGCGCGGTCGCGCGCGGGTCCGCGTTCAGGCCGAGCGGGAATGCCACGCGCTGCGAGGTGCCCGTAAACCGGCCGAGCCGCTCGCCGAAGGCGTCGCCCAGCTCGCGCAGGAAATCGTCTTCGCCCAGGTCCAGCAGGTGCTGGGCGCGCTCGGGGCGCACGCACCACACCAAGGCGTATTGGTGGCCGTCCGCGCCCGCCTGCGGCAGCAGGGCCAGCGGGCCTTCGTCGGTGAAGCGTTCGAAGGCGCGGTGCGGAATCGGCGCGCTGCTTGAAACGCGCGCGATCACGGCGGTCTGGCCGTAGTCGCGCGTGGCGGTTTTTTCCGCCTGCTGGCCGAACACGCCGCCCTCGGCCTGCATCGCGACCTGGGCGTGCAGGGTGCGGCCGTCGTCCAGGTGCAGCTGCACGCCATCGGTGTGCTCGTCGATGCCGCTCACGCGCAGCGGGCGCAGCACCTGCACGCCGGCGCGCTCGCAGGCGCGCGCGAGGGCATCGACCACGTCGCCGTAGCGGGCCACATAGCCCAGCGCGTCGAGATCGTGCTCGGCGCGGTCCATCACGCTGCGGCCCAGGTGGCCGCGGCGCGAGACGTGGATCTGGTGAATGGCAGTCGCCGAGGCCGAGATGCCGGGCCAGGCGCCGACGTCTTCCAGCAGAAGGCGGCTGCCCCAGGCCAGCGCGATCGAGCGCGGGTCCGAGATCGCCTGGCCCAGCGACTTGCCGTCGATGAGGACGATGCGATTGCCCGGGACACCACGCCGCGCCAGCAGCGCCGCTAGCGCCATGCCGACCGGGCCGGCGCCGCAGATGGCAACGTCGGCCACCAGCGTTTCTTCAGTCGTCGTCGCGCTGCTCATGCTCCCTTTCCCACCAATGCTTCAATCTCTTCCACCGTCTTCGGCGCGCTCGACGTCAGGATCCGGTAGCCGTCCTCGGTGACGATCACGTCGTCCTCGATGCGGATGCCGATGTGCCAGTACGCTTCCGGCACGCCGTCCGCCGGGCGCACGTAGATGCCCGGTTCCACGGTCAGCGCCATGCCCGGACGCAGCGCACGCGAGGGTTTCTCGGCCTGCGCTAGGTCGCGGTAGGCGCCGACGTCGTGCACGTCCATGCCCAGCCAGTGGCCGGTACCGTGCATGTAGAAGGGCACATGGGCTTTCGCGGCAATGGCGTCTTCCACGCTGTCGAACTTCCCTGCGGGGATCAGGCCGAGGTCCAGCATGCCCCGGACCAGCACGCGCAGGGCCGCCTCGTGGAAGGCGCTATACGGGCGGCCCGGCGCGATCGCCGCGAAGGCCGCCTCCTGGGCCGCCAGCACCAGTTCGTACAGCCTGCGCTGGGCGGGGCTGAAGCGGCCGTTCACCGGGAAGGTGCGGGTGATGTCCGAGGCATAGCCATCGAGCTCGCAGCCGGCGTCGATCAGCACCAGCTCGCCGTCCTGCATCAGGCGGTCGTTGACGTTGTAGTGCAGCACGCAGGCATTCGGGCCGGAAGCGACGATCGGGGTATAGGCCGGGAACTGGGCGCCGTTGCGGCGGAACGCGTACAGCAGCTCCGCTTCCAGCGCGTATTCGTGCAGGCCGGGGCGGGCGGCGCGCATCGCGCGCGCGTGCGCATGGCCCGAGATCTCGCCGGCGCGCAGCATGGTCGCCTGTTCGTCCTCGTCCTTGATGAGGCGCATCTCGTCCAGCAGCGGCAGCAGGTCGTGGAAGGCGGCCGGCGCCGTCACGCCGCTGCGCGCGCGGGCGCGCACCGCCTTGATCCAGGCTTGTACCTGCGCGTCCAGCGCGGCATTCGAGGCGGTGGCGTAGTACAGCGCGGGGGCGTCGGCCAGCAGGTCGGGCAGGCGGGCGTCGAGTTCGGAAACCGGCCAGGCTTCGTCCATGCCGAAGGCCGTGCGCGCGGCCTCGGGGCCGTAGCGGTAGCCGTCCCAGATTTCGCGCTCCGGGTTCTTCTCGCGGCAGAACAGGATGGCGCGGGCCGGCCGCTCGCCCTGCGCGGCAAGCAGCACCAGCACGCTTTCCGGTTCACCGAACCCGGTCAGGTAATGAAAATAGCTGTCGTGCCGGTAGGGGTAGTCGCTGTCGCCGTTGCGCAGTACTTCCGGCGCGGTCGGCAGCACGGCCACCGCGCCCGGCAGCATCTGCGCGGCCAGGCGCGCGCGGCGTGCTGCGTAATCGGTCATGGTGCGGTCTTGGTCCTGGAGGAATAGGGGGCGTTGAGTTCTTCGAGCTGGCGCACGGTGCCCACGTTGACCCATTCGCCATCGTAGATTTCGCCGCCGACCCGGCCCGCGTCGATGAACTTGCGCATGAGCGGGCCGAATTTCAGGAACTCGCCGGCCTTGATGCCGTCGAACATTTCCGGACGGTAGACGCCGATGCCGGCGAAGTTCCACTTCGGCGCGCCTTCGTTCGACAGCGTGTACATCGTCAGGCCGAAGTCGCCGTCCGGGTTGTGCCAGGGGTTCGGCGTCAGGTACAGCCAGGCGATGTCGCGCTTGTCGGCGGGGATCGGTCGGCCGACGGCATCGTTATCCGGCAGCGCGTCCAGCACCTGTTCGAAGTCGAAGTAGGGCGCATAGATGTCGCCCGACACGGCCAGGAAAGGCTCGTCGCCCAGCAGGTGCAGGGCGTTGGCGATGCCGCCGGCGGTTTCCAGCGGCGTCGGCTCGTGGGAGTAGACGATGCGCGCGCCGTAGCGGTTGCCGTCGCCCAGTTCCTCCTCGATCATGTGGCCGAGGTGGGAGTGGTTGATGACGATGTCCTTGATGCCGGCACGCACCAGGTTGATCACGTGGTAGGTGATGAGCGGGCGGCCGCGCACCTTGAGCAGGGGCTTCGGACAGCTGTCCGTCAGCGGACGCATCCGCTCGCCGCGGCCGGCGGCGAAGATCATGGCTTTCATGCGCGTGAGTCCGGTCAGAAGGTGTAGCCGACTTGCGGCGCCTTGTCCTCGAAGGCATCGAGGAGGCGCAGCAGCGGTTTGAGTTCGATGTAGCGGTTGGCGGTCTTGCGCACGTAGTCCATCACGGTCGGCAGGTCGCCCATGTACACCGGCTTGCCGTCGCGGTAGTTCAGGCGGCAGAAGATGCCGAGGATTTTCAGGTGGCGCTGCAGGGCCATGTATTCGAAGTCGCGGTAGAAGGCGTCGATGTCCGGGTTAACCGGCAGGCCGACCGTCTTCGCGCTTTGCCAGTAGCGTACCACCCAGTCGAGCACGAATTCCTCGTCCCACTGGACGTAGGCGTCGCGCAGCAGCGAGGCCAGGTCGTAGGTGATGGGGCCGAACACGGCATCCTGGAAGTCCAGCACGCCCGGGTTGCCCTGGTCGAGGAACATCAGGTTGCGCGAATGGAAATCGCGGTGCATGAACACCTGCTGCTGGGCCAGCACGTTGGCGGTGATCGCCTCGAACACCTTGTCCAGCTGGGCCTTCTGGATGTCGTTCATCTGCAGCCCCAAGTGGCGGCCAATGAACCATTCCGGAAACAGGTTCATTTCGCGCAGCACGAAGGCGCGGTCGAATTCGGGCAGCACGCCGGCCTGGCTGGTGAGCTGGAACTTGATCAGGGCATCCACCGCGTCCGAGTACATGAAGGCGGCGTTGTCCGGGTTCAGGCGCTGCAGGTAGGTCGTGGTGCCGAGGTCGGACAGCAGCAAAAAGCCGTCCTCGACCTTGCGGGCGACGATCGCGGGCACGGTCACGCCGGCGTCGAACAGCAGGCCGTCGACGTGGATGAAGGCCGGCACGTTTTCGCGCTCGGGCGGCGCGTCCATCGCGACCAGGGTGTCGCCCAGCTTGGCACGTAGCGCCGGCACAACATCGAGCCGGAAGTAGCGGCGGAAGCTGGCATCGGCCGAGGCGGGGCGCAGGCTCCCGACGTCGACCAGGTCCAGGGTGCCCAGCCATGCGCTCAGCTGGGCCAGCCGGACGTCCTTGTCGGCGTTAGTGGGGGAGTGTTGAGACAGAGAAGACATGAAGCGTCCCGGTGAATCCGGTTGGTGATAGGAATTCCCATATAATAAGGGATTCAATCCAAAAAATCGCCCTCTATGGTGCAACGCGATCGTTCATGAGCTGGATTACGGCCCTCCCTTTCCCGCCGCGGCGTGCCGCCGCCTTGTCCGCCCTTGTCGCCGTGGCCACGGGACCGCTGTATGCGCAGACCGCGCCAGCGGGTCCGCGTGGCGACGACCAGGACCAGCCCACGACCATGCGTGCCGAGGAATTCACCGGCCGCCCTGACCGCGAGCTGAACATGTTCCGCAACGTCGAAGTGACGCGCGGGGCCACCGGCATCACCGCCGACACCGCCTGCTTCCGCCAGGTGGAAGACGAGGTGACGGCCCAGGGCCACATCACGATGTGGCGCTTCGGCGACCGCTACAAGGGCGACGCGCTGCAGCTGAACCTCGAAACCGGCAAGGGCTGGGTGTTGAACCCGGCCTACCATTTGCAGATGAATAACGGCCAGGGCAAGGCCGCGCGCATCGACTTCCTCGGCGAGAACCAGGCCGTGGTGGTGGACGGCACTTACAGCACCTGCGAAGGCCCGGATCCGGACTGGTACCTGAAGTCCAGCACCCTGAACCTGGACAGCGGGCGTGACGTCGGCACCGCCGGCAAGACCGTCATCTACTTCAAGAACGTGCCCATCCTCGGCACCCCGGCGCTGTCGTTCTCGCTGTCCGGCGCGCGCCGCTCGGGCTGGCTGCCACCCTCGATCGGCGCCGGCTCGAAGGGCGCCGCCGAGATCATGGTGCCGTACTACGTCAACATCGCGCCGAACCGCGACCTGACGCTGTATCCGCGCTATATGTTCGACCGCGGCCTGCAGATGGGCGCGACCGGCCGTTACATCGGCGAGACTTCGCGCGGGCTGTACAGCGGCGAAACCCACATCGAGGCGCTGCCGAACGACCGCGTGGCGCACCGCAACCGCTGGTGGATCGACACCCTGCACAGCCAGGCCCTGGCGCCGGGCTGGACCTACGGCTGGAACGCGCACGCGGCGTCCGACGACGAATACCCGTCCGACTTCTCGCGCACCGTGGCGGCCAGCGCCGAGCGCCAGCTGCTGCGTGAGCTGCGCACCGACTATTCCGGCCATTACTGGAGCGTGAACGTGCGCGCCCAGAGCTACCAAGTGCTGCAGGACCCGGCGTCGCGGAACCCGAACAACCCAAACGCGGGGGCGTTGACGGTGCCGCGTCCCTACGACCGCTTGCCGCAGATTAACTTCCACGCCGGCCGCTACGACGTGCTGGGCGGCTTCGACTGGGCGGTGGACGCCGAGCTGGTGCGCTTCTCGCACCCGGACAACAAGATGGTGCAGGGCAACCGCGCCAACCTGGTGAGCCAGGTCAGTTATCCCGTGGTGCGCCCGGGCTGGTTCGTCACGCCCAAGGTGATCCTGCACGCGACCCAGTACGACCTCGAGCACAACATCGATCCGGCCACCAATCTGGAACATGACCGGATCTCGCGCGTGCTGCCGACCGTGTCGCTGGACAGCGGCCTGATCTTCGAGCGCAAGAGCAGCCTGTTCGGCGAAGGTTCGACCCAGACCCTGGAACCGCGCCTGTTCTACGTGCGCACCCCGTACAGGAACCAGAGCGCGATCCCGAACTTCGACACCGCGGTGGCCGGCTTCAACTACGCCCAGCTGTTCACGGAAAACCGCTTCGTTGGCGCCGACCGGGTGTCGGACGCCAACCAGCTGACGGCGGCGGTGGTGTCGCGCTTCATCGAGTCCAACGGCGCCGAGCGCCTGCGCCTGGTGGCGGGCAGCCGCTACTACTTCAGCGACCCGCATGTGAATCCGCGCGTGCAACTGAACCCGTCGGAAGCGCCGGAAGTGACCCGTTCGGACGCGCTGCTGGCCGCCTCCGGCCGCATTTCGGAATCCTGGAGCTTCGACAGCGGCGTACAATACGATGCGCAGAGCCGTAGCCTGTACAGCAAGAACTACGGGGTGCAGTGGAATCCGGCGCCGATGAAGGTGCTGAATTTCGAGTACCGTTACCAGCGTGACGCCATCGGCATCGTCAGCGGTTTCCGGAATGCCGACATATCGGGCCAATGGCCGCTGTCGCGGCGCTGGTACGGCGTGGGGCGGATCAGCTATTCGACGCGCGACCGCAAGCTGCTCGAGAGCCTCATCGGACTCGAGTACAAGGCGGACTGCTGGGTGTTCCGGATGGGTGCGCAGCGCTTCGTGACCGCGCTGCAGACGACCTCGACGCCGATCTTCTTCCAGCTCGAGCTGAACGGCCTGTCGCGCCTGGGCTTCGGCAATCCGCTGGAATCCTTTAACAAGAGCATCCCGGGCTACACCCGGCTGAATACCAACGTCGGCCGCCCTTGAGCGGCTGGGCCATGGACAACTAGAACCCCTGAAATGAGTGCTTCCCTGAATATGCGTACCACCCGTTTGCATCAAGTCAAGCTGGCCGCAGTCCTGCTGTGCGCCCTCGCAGCCGGCGACGTCCTGGCCCAGCGCTCCGGCGCGCCGGCTACCGGTGCCCCTGCTGCTGCCCCCGGCGCTCCGGCGGCCCCTGCGGCGAAGCCGGGCACGGGTTTCCTGCCGCCGGCGTCGAGCAGCGCCAAGGTCATCGATTCCGTGTATGTCATCGTCAACGACGAAGTCATCACCAGGCGTGAAGTCGACAACCGCGTCAATGAGATCACCGCGCGCCTGCGCGCCCAGAATGCGCAACTGCCCGATCCGGAAGACCTGCGCCGCCAGGTGGTCGAGGCCATGATCACCGAGCGCGCCCAGCTCCAGCTGGGCAAGGAATTCGGCATCCGCGTCTCGGACATCGAGCTCGACCGCGCCATCGGCCGCATCGCCGAATCGCAGAAGATGAGCGTGCAGGAGATGCGCAACCAGATGGAAAAAGAAGGCATGACCTTCGCCCAGTTCCGCGAGCAGATCCGCAATGAGATCATCATGCAGCGCCTGATCGACCATGAGGTCGACAGCAAGATCCAGGTCTCGGACGCCGAGATCGACACCTATATGGCAGCCGAGAAGGCCGCCGCCGCCGACCGCGTCGAGATGGACATCTCGCAGATCCTGGTGCGCATCCCGGAAAACGCCTCGCCCGAGCAGATCGCGGCGCGCAAGGCCAGGGCCGACGAGGTCGCGCGCCAGCTGCGCACCGGCGCCGACTTCGCCAAGATGGCCGCCACCTATTCCGACGCCCCGGACGCCCTGCAGGGTGGCGCGATCGGCTGGCGCGACCCGGACCGCCTGCCGCAGACCTTCGCGAGCGAGCTGCGCAAGCTGAAGCCGGGCCAGGTCACGCCGGTGATGCGCACCAATTTCGGCTTCCTGATCCTGAAGCTGGCCAACGTGCGCAAGCCGGAAGCCCAGCAACAACAGCAGGAACAGGCCGCGGTGCAGCAGACCCACGCCCGCCACATCATGCTGAAGGTGACTCCGACCCAGACCGAGGAAGAGGATCGCAAGAAGCTGCTTGATTTCAAGGCCAAGATCGAGAGCAAGCAGGCGAGCTTCGAAGACCTGGCGCGCCAGAATTCGCAGGACAGCTACGCGGCCAAAGGCGGCGACATGGGCTGGGTCGAAACCGGCGACATCCCGGCGGAATTCGAGAGCGCGATGAATGCGCTGAAGCCGGGCCAGATCTCGGACCCGGTCAAGACGCCGTTCGGCCTGCACATCATCCAGGTGGTCGAGCGCAAGAGCCAGGACACCTCGAAGGACAAGGAGCGCGCGGCGGCCCGCCAGGTGCTCACCGAGCGCAAGCGCCAGGAAGCGATGGAAGACTGGGCACGCCAGATCCGCGACCGCGCCTACGTCGAGTTCCGCGAGGACAAATAAGCATGGCCATCCCGGGCGTACGTCCCACGCTGGCCGTCACGGTCGGCGAGCCGGCCGGGATCGGCCCGGAAATCGCGGTCCGCGCCGCCTGGGCCCTGCGCGAGCAGGCCAGGTGCGTGCTGATCGGCGACGCCGCCTTTCTTGCGCTGACGGCCAGCCTGATCGACCCGGCAATCCGCCTGTCGGCGCTGTCGACGATGGCGCTGCGCCACAGCGGACTGCCGCATTTCGGCCCCGCCACGATCCCCGTGATCGATGTGCCGCTCGACGCCCACGTGGTGCCGGGCCGGCTCGACGCCAACAACGGGCGCGCGGTGCTGGCCACGCTCGACCTGGCCATCGAAGGCGCGGGTGCCGGCTGGTTCGACGCCATCGTCACCGCACCGCTGCAGAAAAGCACCATCAACGATGCCGGGATCGCGTTTTCCGGCCACACCGAATACCTGGCCGAGAAGACCGGCACCCCGAAAGTGGTGATGATGCTGGCCGGCTCGCCGGGACCGGATCAGCCGTATCTGCGGGTTGCGCTGGCCACCACCCACCTCCCGCTGAAAGACGTGCCGGCCGCGATCACGCGCGAGACCCTGGACCAGGTGCTGGACATCCTTCACGCCGACCTGCGCGGCAAGTTCGGCATCGCTGCGCCACGCATATTGGTCACCGGCCTGAATCCGCACGCCGGCGAGAACGGCTACCTGGGCCGCGAGGAAATCGAGGTGATTACCCCGGCCCTGGAAGCGGCGCGCGCGCGCGGCATCGACGCCCGCGGCCCGTATCCGGCCGACACCCTGTTCCAGCCGAAGTACTTGCAGGACGCCGACGCCGTGCTGGCGATGTACCACGACCAGGGCCTGCCGGTGCTCAAGCACGCCACCTTCGGACGCGGTGTCAACATTACGCTGGGCCTGCCCCTGATCCGCACCTCGGTCGACCACGGCACGGCGCTGGACCTGGCCGCGCAGGGCCTCGGCCTGGCCGATTGCGGCAGCATGGAGGAGGCGATCCGCGTCGCGCTCTCGATGGTCCGCGCCCGAGCAACAACCTAAGAAAACCCATGAAACACGTAGCCCGCAAGCGCTTCGGCCAGAACTTCCTGACCGACGCCCACGTCCTCCACGACATCATCGACGCCATCGGCCCGCGCCAGGGCGAGACCATGGTCGAAATCGGCCCCGGCCTGGCGGCGATGACCTCGCTGCTGCTCAAGGAGCTCGACCACATGCACGTGGTCGAGCTGGACCGCGACCTGGTGGCGCGCCTGGAAAAAGCCTATCCGCGCGAGCGTCTCACCGTCCATTCGGGCGACGCCCTGAAGTTCGATTTCGGATCGATTCCGGTCCGCGAAGGGACCAAGCTGCGCGTGGTCGGCAACCTGCCCTACAACATCTCGAGCCCGCTGCTGTTCCACCTGGCCGAGTATGCCCACCTGGTCGAGGACCAGCACTTCATGCTGCAGAAGGAAGTAGTGGAGCGCATGGTGGCCGAACCCGGCACCAAGGCCTACAGCCGCCTGTCCGTGATGCTGCAATGGCGCTACGACATGGCGATGCTGTTCGTGGTGCCGCCCACCGCCTTCGATCCGCCGCCGCAGGTGGAATCGGCGATCGTGCGCATGGTGCCGACGAAGCGCCAGCTGCCGGCCGACGCGGCGACGCTGGAAGCGGTGGTCGCCAAGGCCTTCTCGCAGCGGCGCAAGGTCATCAAGAATTGCGTGGCCGGCATGTTCACCGAGCAGCAGCTGGTCGAGGCCGGCATCGATCCGGGCGCGCGCCCGGAAACGGTCGGGCTGGAGCAGTACGTGGCGCTGGCCAATCTGCTCAAGCCGGTGTAATCAAGCCGGCTTCGATTCCCCTTCCCAAAGGCGGCGCGCATCGTCGAATGCGCGCGCGCCCACCTGTCTTCCCAATTCCTGTCCGGCCGAGCCGGCCCTGGCGCGCGTGTCGCCGCCTACCTCGCCCGCAAAGCGCCGGATGACTTCGTTTGCTGCTGCGCCGGCACTGCCGTGCAAGGCGGCCGGCCTGGCCGGCCCGGCGCCCGCTGCGCCGCCCCAGCCGGCGACGGCGGCGTTGGCGAGGGCGTTGGCAAGCGCAAAAAACAGGCGCACGTCCTGGTCGTCGCCGTAGCCGTCGCGTTCGGAAAGGCGCTGCGCCGCCAGGCACCAGCGGCCGGGCGCCGGTTCGGCGAGCGGCGGCAGGCCAGGAGCCGCAAGGACATCGGCGCCGGTGCGGCGGCAGAAGTCGAGCATGCTGGCGGCCTGGGTGCGGCCGATGCCGGCCGGGGTCAGGGGCCCGCCTGGCGCCGCCCGGTCCAGGCCCAGCCCGGCCATCCAGGCGTCGAAGGCGGCCCGCTGCGCCGGGAACTGCCCGGTCAGCGCCGCATGCGCCGCATGGCTCATGGCAATGCCCTTGCTGGCCGCGCTGCGCTCGGCGCGCGGCAGCCGCACCGCCACCCCGTGCGCGGTCTGGCGCGCGGCGGCGTCGTAGGCGGCCCAGGCGTTGTACATGCAGGTGTGCAGGAGCGCCAGCGTGCGCGCCGATGTCAACGGGCCCGGCTGCGCAGTGCGGATTGCTTGCAGGGCCAGCCGGTTCCAGCCGACGACCGTGCCGGAACCCAGTTTCAGAAAGTTCTCTCGTTTCATTTCGCCTCCGCATCCGTGCCGCCGTCGAGTATGGCGAGCATGGGCGGGCACGCTATTGAGCGTTCTCAGGCGTAAAGGCAAGGCGTCGCAACGCGCAGTCCCGGTTTTTTGGCGTCCATCCCGCGTTTTACGCAGTTCGTCGCAGTCCGCTGGAAGGCAGGGCTGCAGGCGCCTACAGTGACAGCATCGAAAGACACAACGCAAGTTCATCCAGACGAAGGAGAACCGACATGAACGTCATGAAAAACATGGAAGCGATCTTCCTGGCCGCCGCCTTCCTCACTGGTGTCGCCAGCGTGGCCAGCGCCGCCAGTGAAAACGCACGCGCGCGCTACGATGCCCAGGTATCGGTCGAGGGCAAGCAGATGGCGGTGGTGAAGGTGAGCGCCAAGCGCCTGACGCCTGCCGAGAAAGCCGGCATCCAAGGCGCCGTCTCCTGACACAGGCGAAAAAAAAGCCCGCTGTTGAGGCGGGCTTAAATCCAATTCTTTTCTGAGGAGAGTTGGAGGAGACAGAAGCAGTATGCTGCATCACAGCATATTCGTCCAATTTCTCTTTTATATACTCGATATAAAAAATAGATATATCTCCTCCGGCGCTAGCTCTGCCTGGATCAGGGGGTAGTTGGGGTGCAAGTCACAGCGACGTTGGTGACGCCGCCTGCTGCTTCCTGGGTTTCCTTCATCTCGCCAACGCCATTGGCTACCGCGCAGTGGAAGCCATCGGGTTGGGGGAATACGTCGACGCTGAAGCTTGAACCGTAAGCCACAGCAGGCAGCGTGAACGGAATCGGGGTGGTCGTGGTAGAGCCCGTGACGGTGACTTGGCCGCCGGTACTGCCATTGATCAGTGTCAGGCTACCGCTGGTCAGACCGGTAACAGTACCGCTCAGCGCATATGCCTTAAGGCTGCAGCTGTAGAACACCTCGATCGCCGCCGTGCGCGCCGATTCGATCGAGGCAGTCTGGCCGGCTGTGCCGTATTCGCGCGGGTAGCTGTTGGTCGCGCAGTTCTGGTGCGCCGGCTGGGCGCCGCCGCCGGCGGCGGTACCGCCCTTCGGCACCACCTGGTAGTAGGTGCCGTAGTCGAGCGCCTTCGGGAACGTGACGACGACAGGGTCTCCAGCCTTGGCAGGCATGGGAACGGCTACTTCCTGGCCGTTGGTGGTCAGGATCAGACCCGGATACTGGACGTTCGAGATCGTCACCTTGACCGGATAGGTCTCCTTGCCGCCGCCGCCGCCGCAGGACGCCAGAGCCAGGGAGGAAGCCAGGACCAGGGCCGGGCGCGCGAGGTGGAACTTCATACTCTATTCTCCAGATTATTGGGGCTTGGGACCGCAGGTAACTACCGGCGCGGTGCTCGGGCCGGTCGCTCCCATGCTGCCGGTACCGCCGCTGATGTCGCATTTTTGGGTGCCCGGATCGGAAAAGATCTTGACGACGTAGGAGCCATCCTCGGGAATCTGCGCCATCGAAACCGTGACCTGGGCGCCGGCGGTCGCCGGCGGCGTCACCGGCTGGCGATCCGAGCCGTTCACCAGCACCAGGCCGGAATCGTTCAGGCCGTTCACCGCGACCGACAGCGGGTGCGGCTTGATGGTGCAGAATACCGTCGGCACGACGGTGTAGATCGTGTAGTAGTTGGCGCGCGCCTTGCCGTTGCTGATCGTGCAGGTGCTGACGTTGGACGGCACGGACTTGGTGACGATGTTGAATTCGTCGTCGGTCGACAGGTATTTTTTGAACTGGACGCTGGCGGCGCCGGCCGGCACCGTGACTTCCTCGCCGTTGCCTTCGTTGCGCAGTACCAGGCCTTCCTTGGTCACGCCGCCGCTGATCGACACGGTCAGGGGCAGGTCACCGCTGCCGCCACCGCAGGCGGACAGGCCAAGCGCGCATGCCAGCGCAGCGCCGGCATACAGGGTCGAACTCTTCATAGAATCTCCGTTGGACGGGATGGCGCACGGCAGGACCGGCGGCACCGCTGAGTAGAATATTGCCCGACATTTTAGAGCATTTGGCAAGCCGCGGCCTCATTTGCCTTTGTATCACGGTGTAACGACGTCCATGCGTTGCTTTTCACGGCAGGCCTCGCTATGCTTGAATGGCCCTCCTTTCATTCCCGAATATGACGACAACCCGACGCGACTGGCCCAAGGCCATTCTGTTCGACCTCGACGATACGCTGTGGCCGATCGCCCCGGTGATCCTGCAGGCCGAGGAGACCCTGTTCGCCTGGCTGCGCGAGCACGCACCGCGCGTCGCCCAGCAATTCACGATCGACGGGCTGCGCCAGGCGCGCCTGGAGCTGCTGGCGCGGCAGCCGGAATTCCAGCTCGACCTGGGCAAGCTGCGCCGCGCCGGCCTGCTCGACGCCTTCCAGCAGGCCGGCGAGGATGCCGCCAAGGTGGAGCTGGCGATGGCGGAATTCTTTGCCGCGCGCAACGCGGTGGTGCCCTACGACGACGTGGTGCCGGGCCTGCTGCGCCTGAAGGGGAGGGTAGCGTTGGGGGCGATCACGAACGGCAATGCCGATCTGCGGTCGATCGGCCTGGACCACCATTTCAAGGCCTGGATATCGGCGCCCCTGCTCGGCGTGGCCAAGCCGGACCCGGCGATCTTCATGGCCGGCTGCCGCGCGCTGGACGTGGCGCCCTGGGATGCCGTGTACGTGGGCGACGACGTGCTGCTCGACGTGCAGGGCGCCCAGAACGTCGGCATGCGCGGGGTGTGGATGAACCGTAATGGCAGCAACAAGCATCTCGAGCACGGGGTCGAACCGGATGCGATCGTGCGCGACTTCGACGGGCTGTTGGACTGGCTCAAGCGCAATCATGGCTGACTGCGCGCATGACTGCACATGCGGCAAGCTAACAGGCATAATGTGAACCATGCAACTCGATAACCGTGCACAAACCCTGCTGAAGGCGCTGGTCGAGCGTTATATCGCCGACGGCCAGCCGGTCGGCTCGCGCGCGCTGTCGAAGATTTCCGGCCTCGACCTGTCGCCGGCCACGATCCGCAACATCATGGCCGACCTCGAGGAAATGGGCTATGTCGCCAGCCCGCACACCTCGGCTGGCCGGATCCCGACGCCGCGCGGCTACCGCATCTTCGTCGACACCCTGCTGACCGTGCGCCAGATCGACGAGAACGCCGTCGAAGCCGGCATGCGCCTCCCCGCGCACCAGCCGCAGAAGGTGCTCGCCAACGCGGCCCAGATGCTGTCCTCGCTGTCGCAGTTCGCCGGCGTGGTGCAGAGCCCGCGCCGCGAATCGGCGTTCCAGCAGATCGAATTCCTGCGCCTGTCGGAAAAGCGCATCCTGCTGGTCATCGTCGACCCGCGCGGCGACGTCCAGAACCGCCTGCTGCTGACCGACGTCGATTATTCGCCTTCCGAGCTGATCCAGTCGGCCAACTACCTGAACCAGAATTTCGCCGGCCTGTCCTTCGACCAGGTGCGGGCGCGCCTGAGCGGCGAGCTGCGCCAGCTGCGCGACGACATGGGGCGCCTGATGCAGGCCGCGGTCGAAGCCGGCACCGAAGCGCTGCAGGACGCCGACGACATGGTCATCTCCGGCGAGCGCAACCTGCTGTCGGTGAGCGACCTGTCCTCCAACATGAGCTCGCTGCGCCAGATGTTCGAGATGTTCGAGCAGAAGACCGGCCTGATGCAGCTGCTGGACGTCTCCAGCAAGGCCGGCGGGGTGCAGATCTTCATCGGCGGCGAATCCAAGCTGGTGCCGATGGACGAGATGAGCGTCGTCACCGCGCCCTATGAAGTGAACGGCAAGATCGTCGGCACCCTCGGCGTGATCGGCCCGACCCGCATGGCCTACGAGCGCGTGATCCCGATCGTCGACATCACCGCCAAGCTGCTGTCGAACGCACTCAGTCACTCGTGATTTAGCTAGCGTATCGGGAGCCTCGAAAACCGTCGCGAGCGAGGCTTCCCTCAATGCCGGTGCGGGCAGTTCGGCTTGACGCAGTTGCCGTAGATGGCGAGCGCGTGTTCGGCGATCTTGAAGCCGCGTTCCAGGGCGATCTTCTGCTGGCGGTTTTCGATCTCTTCGTCGTAGAACTCTTCGACGTGGCCGCAGTCCAGGCAGACCAGGTGGTCGTGGTGCGAGCCGGCGTTCAGCTCGTAGATGGCCTTGCCGGTTTCAAAGTGATTGCGGTTCAGCAGTCCAGCCTGTTCGAACTGGGTCAGCACACGGTACACCGTCGCCAGGCCCACGTCCATATTCTCATTCAACAGGGTTTTGTAGACATCTTCCGCCGTCAAGTGCCGCACCGTACTGTTCTGAAAAATCTCCAGGATTTTCAGCCGCGGCAGTGTCGCTTTGAGGCCGCTGGCCTTCAAGTCGGTTGGGTTGTTGCTCATGTTTGTTACTCGTAGATGGGCGGAGTGCTTTATGATATAGCGTTTCCGTAGCCTCGCTCAATCGATTTAAGGTTAGATATGCGCGCCATGAATGCCGTTTTCCATCGTTCCCATACCCGGGCTGTGCTCGCGGCCGGCCTCGCCGTGACGGCGCTGGCGCTCTCCGGCTGCGCATCCTGGCGTAACCAGACCAAGCCGGCAGCGCCGGTGAGCACCGCCCCCGCCGCGGTCGCCGCCGACGCCGACAAGTCCGCGGCAATTGCGAATGCGGGCGCGCAGACGACCACCGTCACCAAGCTGCAGAAATTCCTGTGGGTATTCTCGCCGTATCGTCCGGACATCCAGCAGGGCAACTTCGTATCGCAGGAAATGCTGAGCCAGCTGAAAGTCGGCCAGACCCGCGACCAGGTCAAGTTCATCCTCGGCACCCCGCTGCTGACCGACGTTTTCCACGCCGACCGCTGGGACTATCCGTTCTACCTCGCGCGCGGCAACGGCGAGCTGACCACCAGCCGCGTCACCGTCTACTTCAAGGACAACCTGCTGGCCAAAATCGACGGCGGCAACCTGCCGACCGAACGCGAATACATCTCGCGCCTGATCGGCATCTCGAAGTACGAGACCAAGAGCGAGCAGGAATCGCTGGACGAACTGAAGCGCAAGCGCGAAGACGCGGCCAAGCGCGGCGGGGAGTGAGGAGCATGAGCCAATTGAACATCGCCGTCGCCGGCGCCAGCGGCCGCATGGGCCGCATGCTGATCGAGACCATCGCGGCAGCCGACGACGCAAGCCTGGCCGGCGCGCTCGACCGCGAAGGCAATCCCTTCATCGGCTCGGACGCCGGTGCTTTCTCGGGCCAGCTGACCGGCGTGACGATCCGCTCCGATCTGGCCCAGGGCCTGGCCGGCGCCCAGTACCTGATCGACTTCACCCGTCCGGAAGGCACCTTGCAGCACCTCGCCTACTGCGCCGAGCACGGCATCAAGGTGATCATCGGCACCACCGGTTTCGATGAGGCCGGCAAGGCCGCGATCCGCGCCGCCGCCGAGAAGACCGCGATCGTGTTCGCGCCGAACATGAGCATCGGCGTGAACGTCACGCTGAAGCTGCTGGAAATGGCGGCGAAGAACTTCTCGCAAGGCTACGATATCGAGATCATCGAAGCCCACCACCGCCACAAGGTCGATGCCCCGTCCGGCACCGCGCTGAAGATGGGCGAGGTCATCGCCGACGCCCTCGGCCGCGACCTGCAGCAGTGCGCCGTCTACGGCCGCGAAGGCGTGACCGGCGAGCGCGACCCGTCGACCATCGGCTTCGCCACCGTGCGCGGCGGCGACATCGTCGGCGACCACACCGTGCTGTTCGCCGGCATCGGCGAGCGCATCGAGATCAGCCACAAGTCGAGCAGCCGCGTCAGCTACGCCCAGGGCTCGTTGCGCGCCGCGCGCTTCCTGGCCGACAAGCAGACCGGCTTGTACGACATGCAGGATGTGCTGGGGCTGAAGAGCGCCTGAGCCCGCATCATCCGCACGCCCGCCGAACTGGACGGCTTTGCTGGCAATCTGCTGGCATACTGACCGGGACGGCGGGCGTTTTTTATCCCGCGAACGTATACATACCGTCATTCCCGCGGAGGCGGGAATCTAAGTTCGTGGCTATGCCGGCAAACTTGGGTTCCCGCCTCCGCGGGAACGACGATGAATCGGAGAATCCCTATGGCCACCGTCGAACTGAACGGCGCCGCAATCGTCGACACCGAAAGCTTCCACACCGAGAGCGCGCGCGCCTTCGGCTTCCCGGATTCGTATCCGCACACCATGGATTCCTGGGTCGACTGTCTGAGTTACCTGCGCGACGAGGACGGCATGAGCAGCATCCGCCTTGGGCCGGACGAGACCCTGCACATCGTCGTGCTGCACTCCGACGCCATGCGCGAGCGCGCCGAGGACGTGCTGGAGGAAATGGCGTTTTGCATCATCGGCATCAACGAGCGCTACGAGGACTATGGCGAAAAGCCTGCATTGGAGCTCGAATTGCGTTGATGCGCAGGGTGGGCACCCCGTGCCCACGCGTAAGGTTCGCGCCATGTTTGGTTGCCGCGTGGGCACGGAGTGCCCACCCTACCCGGAACGGCCAGTATAATGTTCTGCTCACCTCCCTTTAGTCCGCAGAACATCATGCAAGATAAATATAGTCCAGCCGAAGTCGAACAGGGCGCCCAGGCCTACTGGAAGTCGATCGACGCCTATAAAGCGGTCGAAAACGATCCGCGTTTCCCAAAAGGCAAGTATTACGCCTGCTCGATGCTGCCTTACCCGTCCGGTAAGCTGCACATGGGTCACGTGCGCAACTATACGATCAACGACGTGATGTACCGCTACCTGCGGATGAACGGCTACAACGTGCTGATGCCGATGGGCTGGGACGCGTTCGGCATGCCCGCCGAAAACGCGGCGATGGCCAACAACGTACCGCCGGCCGAGTGGACCTATTCGAACATCGCCCACATGCGTGGCCAGATGGAGTCGATGGGCCTGGCCATCGACTGGTCGCGCGAAATGACCGCCTGCAAGCCGGACTACTACAAGTGGAACCAGTGGATGTTCCTGAAGATGCTCGAGAAGGGCATCATCTACCAGAAGACCGGCACCGTGAACTGGGACCCGGTCGACCAGACCGTGCTGGCCAACGAGCAGGTCGTCGACGGCCGCGGCTGGCGTTCGGGCGCGCTGGTCGAAAAGCGCGAGATCCCGATGTACTACGTGCGCATCACCGACTACGCCGACGAGCTGCTGGACTACGTCGACAACAAGCTGCCGGGCTGGCCGGAGCGCGTGCGCATCATGCAGGCCAACTGGATCGGCAAGTCGACCGGCGTGCGCTTCGCCTTCCCGCACGTGATCATGGACGAGCAGGGTGAGCTGATCAACGAGGGCAAGCTGTACGTCTTCACCACTCGCGCCGACACCATCATGGGCGTGACCTTCTGCGCGGTCGCCGCCGAGCACCCGCTGGCGGCGCAGGCGGCCAAGGACAATCCGGAACTGCAGGCCTTCATCGCCGAGTGCAAGCAGGGTTCCGTGATCGAAGCCGACATGGCGACGATGGAAAAGAAGGGCATGCCGACCGGCCTCACCGTCATGCACCCGATCACCGGCGAACAGGTCCCGGTCTGGATCGGCAACTACGTGCTGATGACCTATGGCGACGGCGCCGTGATGGGTGTGCCGGCGCACGACGAGCGCGACTTCGCGTTCGCGAAAAAATACGAGCTGCCGATCAAGCAGGTCGTCGCGGTGGAGGGCGAGACCTTCTCGCTGGACGGCTGGCAGGAGTGGTACGGCGACAAGGAGAAGGGGGTCCTGATCGACTCCGGCAAGTACGACGGCCTGGATTACACGTCCGCCGTCAACGCGGTGGCCGGCGACCTGGCCGAGAAGGACCTGGGCGACAAGAAGGTGACCTTCCGCCTGCGCGACTGGGGCATCTCGCGCCAGCGCTACTGGGGCACGCCGATCCCGATGATCCATTGCGAGAAGTGCGGCACGGTGCCGGTCCCGGAGAAGGACCTGCCGGTCGTGCTGCCGGAAGACTGCGTCCCGGACGGCACCGGCAATCCGCTCAAGAAGCACGAAGCCTTCCTGAAGGTCGACTGCCCGTGCTGCGGCGCGCCGGCCCGCCGCGAGACCGACACCATGGACACCTTCATCGACTCGTCCTGGTACTACATGCGCTATACCTCGCCCGGTTCGAACGACGCGATGGTCGACCCGGCCCGCAACGATTACTGGATGCCGATGGACCAATACATCGGCGGCATCGAGCACGCCGTGCTGCACCTGCTGTACGCGCGCTTCTGGACCAAGGTGATGCGCGACTTCGGCCTGGTGAAGTTCGACGAGCCTTTCGTCAACCTGCTCACGCAGGGCATGGTGTTGAACGAGACCTATTATCGGGAAGAAGAATCCGGTAAGAAGACCTGGTTCAACCCGGCCGACGTCGACCTCGTGTTCGACGACCGCGGTCGTCCGCAGGCGGCGGCATCGAAGCTGGACGGCAAGCCGGTCGTGATCGGCGGCACCGAGAAGATGTCGAAGTCGAAGAACAACGGCATCGACCCGCAAGCCCAGATCGAGCAGTACGGCGCCGACACCGCGCGCCTGTTCACGATGTTCGCGGCGCCGCCGGAGCAGACCCTGGAGTGGTCGGAATCGGGCGTCGAAGGCGCGAGCCGCTTCCTGCGCCGCGTCTGGGCCTTCGCCTTTGCACAGCGTGAGTGTATCGCGGCCGCCCTCGGCGGCCAGCAGCAAGGAACCTCGGCCGCCACCCCGGTGGATGACGACCAGAAGGCCCTGCGCCGCGAAGTGCACAAGATCCTGCAGCAGGCCGACTACGACTTCAAGCGCATCCAGTACAACACCGTGGTATCGGCCTGCATGAAGATGCTGAATACCCTGGAGTCGGCCAAGCTGGCCGAAGGCGCGGCCAGCGATGCGGTCGTCGCCGAAGGCCTGTCGATCTTCCTGCGCATGCTGAACCCGGTGGCGCCACACATCACCCACGCGCTGTGGCAGGAACTCGGCTACGCCGGCGTGTACGGCGACATCCTGAACGTGCAGTGGCCGGAAGTCGACCCGGCCGCGCTGGAGCAGTCCGAGATCGAACTGATGATCCAGGTGAACGGCAAGCTGCGCGGCTCCGTCAAGGTGCCGAAGGAAGCCGACAAGGCCGCCATCGAAGCCGCCGCGCTGGCCTCGGAAGCGGCCCAGAAATTCGTCGAAGGCACGCCGAAGAAGGTCATCGTCGTCCCCGGTAAACTCATCAACATCGTGGTGTAATCGATGCGCGTCCCTATCAACAAGAAGGTGGTGCGCACTGCGCAGTTGGCAACTGCTGCGCTGCTGATCGCAAGCACGCTGACGGCCTGCGGCTTCCAGCTGCGCGGCTCGAACGGCAGCTACACGATGCCCTTCCACAGCCTGTACCTGACCTTCCCGGACACGTCTCCGCTCGGCACCGAGCTCAAGCGCAACCTGCGCGCGGGCAAGGTGGCCATCGCCGACAAGCCGGAAGCGGCGGAAGCGCAGTTCGTGGTGCTGAGCGAGAACCGCGGCAAGTCGATCCTGTCGCTGAACAGCCTGGGCCGGGTGCGCGAATACCTGCTGAGCTACACGCTGACCTTCGCGGTCCGCGACAGCAAGGGCGTCGAGCTGCTGCCGGCCACCGAGATCACGCTGCGCCGGAACATGGCCTTCGACGAGACCCAGGTGCTGGCCAAGGAATCCGAGGAAGCGCTGCTGTACCGCGACATGCAGGCCGACCTGGTGCAGCAGATCATGCGCCGCCTGGCCGCCCTGAAGCCTCCGGCAAAGTAAGGAAGAGAGACTATGCAGTTGCGGCCTGAGGCGCTCGACGGGCACCTCGCCAAGGGGCTGGCGCCCCTTTACGTGATCACCAGCGACGAACACCTGCTGGCGCTGGAGGCGGCGGACAAGATCCGCCGTGCCGCCCGCGCGCAAGGCTATTCCGAGCGCGACGTGCTCACGGTCGAGCGCAACTTCAAGTGGGGCGAGCTGCTGGCCGCCAACCAGGCCATGTCGCTGTTCGGCGACAAGAAGCTGATCGAGCTGCGCATCCCCGGCGGCAAGCCCGGCAAGGACGGCAGCGCGGCACTCCAACACTACGCGAAAGACCTGAATCCGGACAACCTGACCCTGATCACCCTGCCGAAGCTCGACTGGCAGACGGCGAAGGCGGCCTGGGTGGGCAGCCTGCAGCAGGCGGCGGTCTACGTCGAGATCCCGAGCGTGGAACGTCCCGCATTGCCGGCCTGGATCGGCATGCGCCTGTCCGGCCAGCAGCAGAGTGCCGACCGCCAGAGCCTGGACTTCATCGCGGACCGCGTGGAGGGCAATCTGCTGGCCGCGCATCAGGAAATCCTGAAGCTGGGACTGCTGTACGAGCCGGGCAAGCTGAGTTTCGAGCAGGTCCAGGATGCCGTGCTGAACGTGGCGCGCTACGACGTGTTCAAGCTGTCCGAAGCAATGCTGGCCGGCGATCCGGCGCGCCTGGTGCGCATGCTGGAAGGCCTGAAGGGCGAGGGCGAGGCGCTACCGCTGGTCTTGTGGGCGGTCTCCGAGGAAATCCGCACGCTGCTAAAATTGAAATCGGGGATGGCGCAGGGGCGGCCGCTGGGCGCGCTCCTCAAGGAATACCGGATCTGGGGACCGCGCGAGCGCATGATGGAACCGGCGCTGCGCCGGGTCTCGCTGCCGACCCTGGAAGCGGCCATGCAGGAGGCGGCCCAGGTCGACCGCATGGTCAAGGGCCTGCGTGCGAAGCAGTTCGCGGGCGATGCATGGGATGCGATGCTGCAGCTTGCGCTGCGGGTCGCTTCATAACGTATGTGTGGGCACCACCTGCCCACGTTGAACGGAAAAAGCGTCATGGACATCAACGAATACATGCAGCAAATCGGCCGCCAGGCGCGCACGGCTTCGCGCGCGATGGCGCGCGCCGACAGCGCCACCCGCAACCGCGCGCTGCTCCTGATTGCCGACGCCATCGAGCGCGACAGCGCCCAACTGGTCGAAGCGAACGCGCGCGACCTCGACGCCGCGCGCAATGCCGGCCTGGCGCCGGCCCTGCTGGACCGCCTGGCCTTATCGGATAAAGCGATCGCCACCATGGTCGACGGCCTGCGCCAGATCGTCGCGCTGCCGGACCCGATCGGCGAAATCTCCAACATGAAGTTCCGCCCGAGCGGCATCCAGGTCGGGCAGATGCGCGTGCCGCTGGGCGTGATCGGCATCATCTACGAGGCGCGCCCGAACGTGACGGTCGATGCGGCCGGCCTGTGCATCAAGAGCGGCAACGCCGCCATCCTGCGCGGCGGCTCGGAAGCCATCCACTGCAACCGCGCGCTGGCCGCGCTGGTCGCTGAAGGCCTGCGCGGCGCCGGCTTGCCGGAACATGGCGTGCAGGTGGTCGAGACCACCGACCGCGCCGCCGTCGGCGCCCTGATCACGATGCCGGAGTTCGTCGACGTGATCGTGCCGCGCGGCGGCAAGGGTCTGATCGCGCGCCTGATGCAGGAAGCGACGGTCCCGATGATCAAGCACCTGGACGGCATCTGCCACGTGTACATCGACGCCAAGGCCGACATCGCGAAGGCGCTGCCGATCGCCATGAACGCGAAGACCCACCGCTACGGCACCTGCAACACCATGGAAACCCTGCTGGTGGCGCGCGCCATCGCCCCGAGCGTGCTGCCGCAGCTGGCGGAGCTGTACGCAACGAAGGAAGTCGAGCTGCGCGCCGACCCGGAAGCGCTGGCCATCCTGCGGGGCTATCCGCACCTGACGGCGGCGACCGAAGAGGATTGGAGCACCGAATACCTGGCGCCGATCCTGGCGGTGAAGATCGTGGCCGGCATCGACGAGGCCATCGGGCACATCAACACGTACTCGTCGAAGCACACCGACGCCATCGTCACCGAAGACTACACGGATGCGCTGCGCTTCCTGCGCGAAGTCGATTCGGCCTCGGTGATGGTGAACGCCTCGACGCGCTTCGCCGACGGCTTCGAATACGGTCTGGGCGCCGAGATCGGCATCTCGAACGACAAGCTGCATGCACGCGGGCCGGTCGGACTGGAAGGCTTGACCTCGCTGAAGTATGTGGTGTTTGGGCACGGCGAGATACGTAACTGATCGGGGTCAGAGCCCGGTTCACCCGGGTGGGCTCTGACCCCGACTGGCTATAGGTTTGGTGGCTGATAACAATAAGGAAAAGAATGTACCTCTGGATCAAGGCCTTCCACATCGTCTTCATCGCCTCCTGGTTCGCCGGCCTGTTTTATTTGCCGCGCATCTTCGTGAACCTGGCGCAGGAAACCAATCCGGCAGCCCTTGAGCGCCTGCTGGGCATGGGGCGCAGGCTGTACCGCTTCACCACGATGCTGATGGTGCCGGCGTTGCTGCTGGGCCTGTGGTTATGGCTGGGCTTCGGCATCCGCGGCGGCTGGCTGCATGCGAAACTGGCGCTGGTCATTCTCGCGATCGGCTACCATCATGCGTGCGGATCGCTGCTGAAGAAGTTCGAGCGCGGCGCGAACACGCGTACCCACAAGTGGTTCCGCGTGTTCAACGAAGTGCCCGTCCTCCTGCTGATTGCGATCGTGATCCTGGTCGTCGTTAAACCTTTTTAAATACTCGGGGTCAGAGCCCGGTTCACCCGGGTGGGCTCTGACCCCGACTAATTAATTACCTCGGGGTCAGATCCCGGTTCATTCGGGTGGGCTCTGACCCCGACTGACTACGGGGGGCAGGCCCGGTTCACCCGGGTGGGCTCTGACCCCGACTGACTCTGACCCGACTGACTACAGACGATTTAAGATGAGCAAAACCATCCAGTATTTCTTTGCGCCGCAGTCGCCCTTTGTCTACCTCGGGCACGAACGCCTGCTCAAGCTGGGCGCCCAGTACGGCGCGATGATCGAGCCCAAGCCTTTCGACATCGGCGCGGTGTTCGCCGAAACCGGCGGCCTGCCGCTGGCCAAGCGCGCGCCGCAGCGCCAGGCCTACCGCCTGCAGGAACTGGAGCGCTGGTCCCGGCATCTGGGCCTGCCGATGAACCTGCAGCCGAAGTTCTTCCCGGTCGACCAGACGCCGGCATCGCTGCTGCTGGTCGCCGCCCGCGAGGAGAAGGGTGCCGACCAGGCCCTGGAACTGGCCAGCGCCATCGTGCGCGCGGTGTGGGCCGAGGACAGGAATATCGCGGACCCGGCCACGCTCGAAGAACTGGCCGGCGACGCCGGCTACGACGGCGCAGCCCTGCTGGCGGCATCGCGGTCGCCGGAAACGCAGCAGAAATACGAAGGATTCACGCAGGAAGCGCGGGACGCCGGCGTGTTCGGCGCGCCCTGGTACGTCGTCGACGGCCAGGGCTTCTGGGGCCAGGACCGGCTCGATTTCGTCGAGCGGCTGCTCCAGGCCTAGTTCTACCGTCGTTCCCGCCTGCGCGGGAACGACGGATGTTGGCGGCCGGGCTGATTCCGGCCGTTTTGTTTTTCTATTTAACGGACAAAGGGTACACCTACATGGCCTCATACTTTTGCCCATGCCCGCGCGGCATGGAAGCGGCGCTTGCCGAAGAACTCGCCGAGATCGCGCAGACCACCGGCAGCGCCACGCTGAAGGTGCACAACCAGGTGCCGGGCGGCGTGCACTGCTCGGGCAGCATGCAGGATGCCTACCGCATCAACCTGCACTCGCGCATCGCTTCGCGCGTGCTGATGCGCATGGCGAACAAGACCTACAACAACGAGAACGACATCTACGACCTGGTGCTCGAGCAGCCCTGGGAAGACTGGTTCGACGTCGACCACACGATCCGGGTCGACATCACGGCCGTCAAATCGCCGCTGAAGAGCCTGGAGTTCACCACGCTGAAGATCAAGGACGCCGTCTGCGACCGCTTCCGCGACCAGTTCGGCAAGCGCCCCTCGGTCAACACGCGCGAGCCGGACATGCGCATCCTCGGCTTCCTCGACCAGCGCAACTTCACGATCTACCTCGATACCTCCGGCGAGGCGCTGTTCAAGCGCGGCTGGCGCGAAGAGACCGGCGATGCGCCGCTGCGCGAGAACCTGGCCGCCGGCCTGCTGCGCGTGGCCGGCTGGAAGCCCGGCGTGCCGCTGTTCGACCCGATGTGCGGCTCGGGCACGATCCTGATCGAGGCGGCCCAGATGGTGCAGGGCATCCCGCCCGGCGCGCGGCGCCGCTTCGCTTTCGAAAAATTCCGCAACTTCGAGCGCGCGGCCTGGCAGGACATGAAAACGGCGATCAAGCCGAACCCGCTGCCGGACACTCCCACGATCTTCGGTTCCGACATCTCGGGCGACATGGTCGCGATGACGCGCCATAACCTGCGCGTTGCCGGCGTCCTGTTCGAGGTGCCGCTCAAGCAGATCGAAGCGCAGCAGGTGCAGCCGCCCACCAGCCAGCCGGGCATCCTGCTGACGAATCCTCCGTACGGCGAGCGCATCGGCGTGCGCGGCGATTCCACCATCCCGCAGGACGAGATGGCGGTCGGCTTCTACCAGGCCCTGTCCGGCACCCTGAAGCAGCGCTTCGCCGGCTGGACCGTCTACCTGTTCACCGCCGACCTCTCGCTGCCCAAGATGCTGCGTCTGAAGGAATCGCGCAAGACCCCGTTCTTCAACGGCGCGCTCGAATGCCGCCTGTTCCGCTTCGACATGGTCGCCGGCTTCAACCGCAGAGATGCGGCAAAGCCGGCCGAAGCGAAGCCCCAACCCGAGTAAACAATGCTGCCTGAACCCGAACCGGACAACCTGCCCAAAGACCCCGTCATTCCGGTCCCGCTGCCGACGCCGCACAAGATCACGATGCTGTCGGCCGGCGGCCTGGCCTCGCTGCTGGCCGCGCTGGCGATGCTGGGACCGTTCTCCGTCGACGCCTACCTGCCGGCCTTCCCGCGCATCCAGGCGACCCTGCATGCGACTCCGCTGGAGGTGCAGCAGACCCTGACGGCCTACATGCTGGCCTTCGCCGTCATGTCGCTGTGGCATGGCGCGATGTCGGATGCCTTCGGGCGCCGCAACGTGGTATTGGTCGGGCTGATCGTGTTCGCGGTCGGCACCCTCGGCTGCGCGTCGGCGCATTCGGTGCACTACCTGTGGGTGTTCCGCATCATGCAGGGCATCTCGGCCGGGGCCGGGGTGGTGGTGGGGCGGGCGATCATCCGCGACCTGTACTCGGACGCGCCGGCCGCGCGCCTGCTGTCGATGGTGACGATGATCTTCTCGATCGCGCCGGCGGTGGCGCCGGTGCTGGGCGGCTGGGTCGTGACCCTGCTGGACTGGCGCGCGATCTTCCTCGGCCTGCTGGTGTTCAGCCTCGGGCTGTGGTGGGTCTGCTGGCAGCACCTGCCGGAGACCATGCCGAAGGAACGGCGCCAGCCCTTCAACCCGCGCTTCCTGGCGCGCAGCTACTGGGACATCTTCAGTTCGGTGCTGTTCCAGATGAAGTCGGCGGTGGTCGCCTTCAATTTCGGCGGCATGTTCCTGTTCATCGCCGGCGCGCCGGTGCTGCTGCCGGTGCACCTGCACCTGGGGCCGTCGGACTTCGCCTGGCTGTTCGTGCCGGCGGTGGCCGGTATCTTCCTGGGCGCGCTGGCCGCCAACCGCCTGGCCGGCAGGATGCATTACGGGCGCCAGATCGGGATCGGCTACATCCTGATGCTGTCGGCGGTGAGTGGCAGCGTCCTGTACCACTCCTTCCTGCCGCCGGCCCTGCCGTGGACGGTGCTGCCGATGTTCTTCTATAACTTCGGCAGCTCGATCATCAACCCCAGCGCGACCTTGCTGACGCTCGACCTGTTCCCGCACATCCGCGGCACGGTGGCGTCCTGCCAGTCCTTCGTCACCACGCTGATGGGCGCCATCGTGGCCGGCATCATCGCCCCGGCGCTGACCCATTCGGTGCTGGCGATGGCGCTGGGCCAGGCCGGTTTTGCGCTGGCCTCACTGGCGTGCTGGATGGTGTCGCGCCATTACCGGCGCAGGCAAGCGTTGGCGTAAATCAAGAAGATTTCGGTCGCGTAGGAAGGCGACGTGAGGCGCGTCAAGACGCGCGGCCGAGGTGTGACTCTAAAACGCATCACTTTTTCCTGAAAGTGTTGTTCCCTTTCAGAAATGTATATATGCTAAGATAAGTTTTTCACGTTCGGAACAAGGGCCTGAACCCCGTCTTGTTCCGGGGACCACAATAAGAATTGTCGTGGCAGCTTAGCCGGGAAAAGCCGCCACAATCATCCAGAACAGCAGTGGCGGCCGTGCTTGAAACCAACTACCTACCAGACCAGGATATCCGCAATCGCTTGCTGATCGCGCGGCTGCCTGCCATGCCGCAGATTCTCATCAAGCTGCTGGCGCATTTGCAGGCGGACGACCTCGGCATGCCGGAGCTGGCCGCGCTGGTGGCCAAGGATGCGGGCATGACGGGCAAAATCCTGAGCGTCGCCAACACCTCGGCCTATCACCGCGGCGGGCGCCAGCCCAACCTCGAGCAGGCCATGGTGACGCTCGGCACCGACATGATCAAGACCCTGGTGATCAGCGATTCGGTGTTCCAGACCTTTAACAGTTTCCCGAATTCCGGCGCGACCGACCTGCGCGCGTTCTGGAAGAACTCGCTCACCGCCGCCGTGCTGGCGCGCGACCTGGCGCGTCACCTGAATTATTCGCAGCCCGAGGAAGCCTACCTGGCCGGCCTGCTGCACAACGTCGGCCGCCTGGCCTTGCTCGCCGCCGCGCCCAAGGAATACGGTTTCAACTTCACCGCACGCGACGACGAAGACCTGTGCGCGGTCGAGCAGCGGACACTCCAGATCACCCACGCCGAAGCCGGCGCCTGGCTGATCGAACGCTGGCAGCTCGACTCCTTCCTGGCCGACTCCGTGCTCTACCACCACGAGCCGGGCGAGCGCCTGGAGGGAACCCATCCCCTGATCCGCATCGTGCGCGCCGCCCACCTGCTGTCCGGCCATGCCGACGACCCGAACCTGGTGGTCGAGGCGGCCGGGCTGTGCGATATCGAACCCGAAGCGGCCGACCAGCTGCTGGCCCAGGCCGCGCGCCAGGTCGAGCGTGCCGCGGCCCACCTCGGGATCGACCTTGCCGGCGCCGACGACATCCCGGCCCCGCCGGCTTTCGCGCCGGCGGCGCCCGTCGATCCGGTGCAGCAGCGCCTGAGCGAAGAGATGCGCAACCTGGTGCTGGTATCCGAGATCGGCCAGTCCTTCGCCCGCCAGCAGGGCGAATCCGGCTTGCTGGAATCGATGACGCGCTCGGCGCGCGTGCTGTTCGACTTCGAGAACGCCGCCGTGCTGCTGGAGAATCCGACCGGCCACGCGCTGGTGGGCGCGCCCACCGCCAGCCAGCAGCGCATTGCCGAATTCTCGATCTCGCTGGCCAAGGGCGGTGCCGTGGCCAAGGCCGCGCTGGAACGCCGCCTGGCATTCGTGCGCCGCGACGGCGCCCCGCTCGGCCTGTCCGAGGAACAGCTGCTGCGCATGCTGGGCACCGAATCGCTGGTCTGCGTGCCGCTGGTGAGCGGCGCGCGCTGCCTGGGCGTGCTGGTCGGCGGCATCGCCAGCTGGCAGGTGCCGTCCTGCCAGAAGCGCGAACGCTTCATGCAGTCGTTCGGGGCCCAGGCCGCCAGCGCGCTGGAGAACGCGATGTCCGAGCGCGGCCATGCGCGCCGCCAGCTGGCCCACGTGGCCGAGGAGTACCGCGAGGCGTCGCGCCGCGTGGTGCACGAGGTGAACAACCCGCTGTCGATCATCAAGAACTACCTGTCGGTCCTCGACGGAAAACTGGAACGCCAGGAACCGGTGGCCGGCGAGCTGTCGATCCTGCACGAGGAGATCGACCGCGTCGGCCAGCTGGTCAACAGCCTGACCGAAGTCCGTCCCGACGTGCAGCCGAGCCGCGAGAGCCCCGGCGCAAACGTGGCGAAGGTGGTCGAGGACGTGCTGCGCCTGTTCCGCGCCACCGACTTCGTGCCGTCGAACGTCGAGATCGTGGTCAGCATGTCCGACGAAGCCGGCCGCATCGAGGGCGACCCGGACATCCTCAAGCAGATCCTGGTCAACCTGGTCAAGAACGCGATCGAGGCGCTGGCGGCCACCGGCGGACGCATCGAGATCGCCAACCGCGGACACGTCAACCGCGAGCGCAGGCTGTACCTGGAGCTGGTCGTCTCCGACACCGGTCCGGGCCTGTCGCGCGAGGTGCTGGCCAACCTGTTCTCCGCCGTGAAGAGCACGAAGGAAGGGCCGCACCATGGGCTCGGCCTGTCGATCGTGCACAGCCTGGTCAAGAAGCTGAACGGGCACATCGCCTGCCGCAGCGGCACGACCGGCACCAGTTTCGAAATCCTGCTGCCGGCGCATGCCGGCGCCAGCGCCCCGGCCGGATTGCCGGTGCGCGCGCTCGGATCCGTATAAGGTAACAATGAATCCCATCTCCGCCAGCGCCCCGCCGTCCACTCCCCACCATGCGCTTGTGCCGCACGCCGCATTCCCGGCCGGGCTGGAGCAGCCGCGCCTGCTGCTGGTCGACGACGAGCCTCGCCTGCTGTCCTCGCTGTACGAGCTGCTGCAGGGCCGCGGCTACCAGCTGGTCACCGCCGCCACCGGCAGCGAAGCCCTGGCCCACCTGTCGAAACTGCGCTTCGACCTGGTCCTGCTCGACCTGCGCCTGCCCGACATCGGCGGCCACGAGATCATGGACTTCATCAACGAGAAGGGCGTCGGCGCCGACGTCATCGTGATGAGCGGCGAGGTCGGGATCGACGCCGCGATCGGCGCCCTCAAGCGCGGCGCCTACGACTACCTGCGCAAGCCCTACAGCCGCGAGGAGCTGCTCAAGACCGTGGGCAATGCGCTCAAGGCGCGCCGCCTCGAAGAAGCCAACCGCCGCATCGCGAACCAGCTGGAAAACTCGGAGAAGATGTACCGCTACCTGGTGGACTCCTCGCCGGACATCATCTATACCCTGAACCACGAGGGCCGCTTCACCTTCGTCAACGACCGCGCCTACCAGCTGCTCGGCTACAAGCGCGAGGAGCTGATCGGCCAGCACTACTCGGTGCTGGTGCACGAAGAGGACCTGGAGCGCGCGCGCTATTCCTTCAACGAGCGCCGCGTCGACGAGCGCGCCTCGCGCAACGTCGAGCTGCGCCTGAAGTGCCACGCCGGTTCGAACCTGGAACGCACCTTCAACAATACCCTGATGACGATCTCGCTGAACGCGATCGGCATGCACGTGCCCGACCAGGAGGTGAAGAAGCTGGAGTTCTTCGGCACCTATGGCGTGGCGCGCGACATCACCGACCGCAAGCGCGCCGAGGAAGTCATCTCCTACCAGGCCTACCACGACATCCTGACCGACCTGCCGAACCGCATCCTGTTCAAGGACCGGCTCGGCTTGGCGGTGATTCAGGCCAAGCGCAAGCAGACCGAGCTCGCGGTGATGTTCATCGACCTCGACCGCTTCAAGCTGGTCAACGATACCCTCGGCCACGTGAAGGGCGACGAGCTGCTGCAGCAGGTGTCCGTGCGCCTGAAGGACTGCCTGCGCAAGGGCGACACCCTGGCGCGCCAGGGCGGCGACGAGTTCACCATCGTGCTGCCCGAGCTGCGCGACCGCGACGACGCCAGCATGGTCGCCGACAAGTTCCTGGAATGCCTGCAGCTGCCGTTCGACCTGGACGGCCACCAGGTCCACATCTCGGCCTCGATCGGCATCGCGATCTATCCGGGCCACGGCGAGTCGATCGACGAGCTGCTGCGCCACGCCGACATCGCCATGTACCAGGTCAAGGGCCAGGGCAAGAACGGCCATGCCTTCTACGATGCTTCGATGCAGGACATCTCGCACCAGAAGATCGCGCTCGGCCAGAGCCTGCGGCGCGCGCTCGAAAACGACGAGCTGGAGATGTACTACCAGCCGCAGATCGACGCCGCCAGCGGCCGTATCGTCGGCGCCGAGGCGCTGATGCGCTGGAACCATCCGACCCGCGGCATCGTCACGCCGGGCGAGTTCCTGCCGTTCGCCGAGGAGAACGGCTTGATGATCCCGATCTCGGACTGGATGATCGGCGCCCTGTGCCGCGACATGCTGCATTGGAAGAACATCTGCGCCAACCAGGTGCGGCTGTCGCTGAACCTGTCGCCGCAATACCTGGACCGCGGCGACTTCTTCGAGAAGATGCGCGGCGCCCTGGTGCGCTACGGGATCGCGCCGAGTCAGATCGAAGTCGAGATCACCGAGAACATCTGCATCCGCAATCCGCAGCATGCGATCGAACAGTTGAACAACCTGGGCCAGCTCGGGGTCTCGGTCGCCATCGACGACTTCGGCACCGGCTATTCGTCGCTGGCCTACCTGCACCGCTTCCCGGTCCACACGATCAAGATCGACCAGTCCTTCGTCAAGGAGATCCACGACGAGTACGGCCACTATCCGGTGGTGCTGGCGATCATCTCGATCGCGCGCGGGCTGGGCCTGAACCTGATCGCGGAAGGCGTCGAGACCGAGCCGCAGGCGCGCTACCTGCGCGCCAACGGCTGCATGACGATGCAGGGCTACCTCTACCACCGGCCGATGCCGCTGGGCCGCTTCACGGACGTGCTGCGCACGCAGGGCCTGGCGGCCGGCGCCGGCACCGTGCTCGCGTTCCAGGCCTGAGGACGGTCGCGCCATGCCGGATACCGTTGCGCACCACACGGCCGAATTCCTGCGCGTAAAGGCGCTGGCCGAGCGCGGCGTCGCCAGCGCCCAGCACAGCCTGGGCTTCATGTACGTGAACGGCCAGGGCGTGCCGAAGAACTACGAGCTGGCGGTGGCCTGGTACCGGATGGCGGCCAGCGCCGGCCTCGAACAGGCCCAGTACAACCTCGGCGTGATGTACCAGAAGGGCCAGGGCGTGCCGCAGGACCTGGCGCAGGCCGTGCACTGGTACACCCAGGCGGCCGAGCAGGGGTATGCGGCGGCCCAGTACAACCTGGGCTGGCTGTACGCCAGGGGCCAGGGCATCCCGGCCGACGTGCTGCAAGCCCAGCACTGGTTCAGCAAGGCGGCCGAGCAGGGCGACCCGGGCGCCCAGCACAACCTCGGCATGATGTACGAGGGCGGCAAGGGCGTGGCCCAGGACATCGGGCGCGCCATCGAATGGTACCGCCGCGCCGCCGAACAGAATTACGCGCGCTCCCAGTTCAACCTGGCCCTGCGCTACGAGAGCGGGCAGGGCATCGCGCGCGACGTCCAGGAGGCCGTCCACTGGTTCCGCAAGGCGGCCGAGCAGGGCTATGCGCCGGCCCAGTTCAACCTCGGCCTGCGCTACGACAAGGGACAAGACCTGCCGCAGGACAGCGAAAAGGCGATCCTGTGGTACGGCCGCGCCGGCGAGCAGGGCCACGCCAGCTCGCAATTCAACCTGGGCCTCATCTACGACAGCGGCCACGGCGTCGACCGCGACCCGGACCTGGCGCTGCACTGGTTCCGCAAGGCGGCCGAGCAGGGCCATGCCGGAGCCCAGGACAACCTCGGCCTGCGTTACGAGCACGGCCAGGGCGTCGGCCAGGATCATGCGATCGCGGCGCAGTGGTACCGCAAGGCCGCCGAGCAGGGCTTCGCCGGCGCCCAGTACCACCTCGGCCAGCTCTGCGACGCCGGGAACGGCGTGCCGCAGGACCCACAGCAGGCGATCGACTGGTACCGCAAGGCCGCGGAGCAGGGCCACCTGCGCGCCCAGTTCGACCTCGCGCTGCGCCTGGAAGACGAGGCGATGGTCTGGTACCGCAAGGCCGCCGACCAGGAATACGCACCGGCCCAGTACATGCTGGGCCAGCTGCTGGACCGCGACGATTCCGGCACGGTCGATCCGCGCCAGGCCTACGAGTGGTACCACAAGGCCGCCGACCAGGGCCACGCCCTCGCCCAGTTCGCGCTCGGCCTGCGCTACGACAGCGGCCACGGCGTCGAACGCGACTACGAAGCCGCCCATTTCTGGTACCTGTGCGCGGCCCGCCAGGGCCATGCGCGCGCCCAGTTCAACCTCGGGGTCATGTACGCCAGCGGCCAGGGCGTGCACAAGGACCTGATCGAGGCCTACGCCTGGCTGCACCGGGCCGGCGCCGCCGGCGTCATCCCCGCCACCAGCTACATCCAGCGCATCGCCGCACGCATGGAGCCGGCCCTGCTGGCGCAGGCGAACGGCTATGCCGGCATCGCTTGACCATCACCACGCCGCAAGCCGGGCTGGGGTAAAGTGACGGTGCCGGGCAGACCGTGAGGTGCCTGCCCGGCGTGGATTCAATGCGTGCGGCCCGCCGCGCCGCGCGGCAGTTCGATGCCGGACAGTTTCCAGCGCCACAGGCCCTCGCGCCTGAAGATGAAGCTGCCGCCATCCTCGCTCTTGGCCGCCACCGCGATCCGGTTCCAGCCACGGTAGGCAATCGCATAGTCGACCTTGCGGCCGCGCTCACCGCTATCTCCCGCCGCGCCATTCTCCGGCAGCTTTGCCTTGCCGCTTTCCAGCATGGCGATGACGCCGGCTGGCGACACCATCGCATCGACCAGCGGATTCAGGAAGGCCATCGCCAATGCCTGGCCCATCACGGCAAAGGGATTGGCGGCGGCCTCGGTGTTCTTCGCTTCATTGCCCATCACGGCCATGAGCTGGCCCTTGACGCTTTCGCGCAGGGAGGGGAAGTCGACCTGTTCCGCGACGGCATCCGCATCGTGGTGCTGGATGGCGGAGTGGAGGCGGTGCAACTCCCAATAAGGACTGGCATACAGGGAAGCGGCAAACAGGCCGGTAACAATGGCAGCGGTGACGATGATACGAGAACGATTCATGATGCACGTCGTATGGATGAGAAACAGACATGATAACGGCCCGGCGTCACCAGGGCGGCAAATAAGTCTTTGCCTCGGTGCGTCCGCGCACGCAAACCGACTTTGGAATGCGCTATACTGTTCATCCATACAGTATTTACTGCGCAATGGAACTCAAAGACAAGCTCGAGATCCTGGCCGATGCCGCCAAATACGACGCCTCCTGCGCCAGCAGCGGGGCGCCCAGGCGTGACTCGGCCGACAAGGATGGCCTGGGTGCCACCAACGGCATGGGCATCTGCCACAGCTACACGCCGGACGGGCGCTGCGTGTCGCTGCTGAAGATCCTGCTGACCAACTTCTGCATCTACGATTGCCAGTATTGCGTGAACCGCCGCACGTCGAACGTGCCGCGGGCCCGCTTCGCGGTCGGCGAAGTGGTCAAGCTGACCCAGGATTTTTATCTCCGCAATTACATCGACGGGCTGTTCCTCAGCTCGGGCATCATCCAGTCCAGCGACTACACGATGGAGCAGCTGGTCGAGGTCGCGCGGCGCCTGAGGGAGGAACATCAGTTCCGCGGCTACATCCACCTGAAGACCATTCCCGACGCCGACCCGCGCCTGATCGAACTGGCCGGCAAGTACGCCGACCGGCTGTCGGTGAACATCGAGCTGCCGACCCAGGACAGCGTGAGCCGCCTGGCGCCGGAAAAGAACGTCCACACGATCAAGCTGGCGATGGGGTCGATCCGCACCAGGCTCGACGAGAAGGACGGGCACCCGAAGGCTCCGGCCTTCGCGCCGGCCGGGCAGAGCACCCAGATGATCGTCGGCGCCGACGCCAGCGACGACCGGACCATCCTCAACACGGCCCAGACCCTGTACGGCAGCTATAAACTCAAGCGGGTGTACTACTCGGCCTTCAGCCCGATTCCGCAGAGCCCGTCCAGCGTGCCGTCCGCGCCGCCTCCCTTGCAACGCGAGCACCGCCTGTACCAGGCCGACTTTCTCTTGCGCGGCTACGGCTTCACGGCCGCCGAGCTGATGCCGGAGGCCGGCAACCTGGCGCTCGACATCGACCCCAAGCTGGCCTGGGCGCTGTCCAACCGCGATCACTTCCCGCTCGACCTGAACCGCGCCGACGAAGGCATGATCGCGCGCGTGCCCGGCATCGGGCTGCGCTCGGCCAGGCGCCTGATCGACCTGCGCCGGCTGCGCCGCATCCGCTGGGAAGACCTGTCCCGCCTGCGCTGCAGCCTCAAGAAGCTGGCGCCCTTCGTGCTCACCGCCGACTACAAGCCGGCGCAAGGCGCCGCTTCCTCCGAGCTGCTGCGGCGAACCATGGCCGACGCCCCGCAGCAAATGAACTTGTGGCCGGAACTCCAGGCCGCATGAGCACCAAAGGATCAGCAAGCGAGCAGCTCCGCGCCGGCCAGCCGCTGCTGGTCGAGACCTTCGCCGAATGGCGCGAGGCGGCGCGCGAGCTGCTGGTCCACGACGTGCCGCCGGAAGCGGTCAGCTGGAGTACGCCGTACGCGGGCGGCGACCTGTTCTCGGGTGCGCCGCCTATGGCCGAGCCAACGCATAATTCCTCGAACCCGCCGCAACCAGCGCCGGATGCGCCACGCCATCCGCCGCCGCATGTTCCCCGGTCCCTGATGGACATGCTGCAAAGCGCCGCCTGCTGCCGCGTGCCGGACCGCTGGGCCTTCCTGTACCGCGTGATCTGGCGCTGGCAGCGGGGCGAGCACGAGGTGCAGTCACCGGCCGACGAGGATGGCGCGCGCCTGCATGCGATGGTAAAGGCGGTGCACCGCGAGGAGCACGACATGCATGCCTACATCCGATTCCGCGAACGTCCGCCCGAGGCCGGGCCGCCGCGCTTCGTCGCCTGGTACGAGCCGCAGCACGACGTGCTGCCCCAGGTCGCCGAGCATTTCATTTCCCGCATGGGCAAGGTCAGCTGGATGATCGCCACCCCCGAGGCCAGCGTGCTGTGGGATGGCCATACCCTGCACAACACCGGCCCGCTGGTGAAGAACTCCGAGGATCTCGAAGATACTGGCGAAGCCCTGTGGCTGACCTATTACCGCAGCGTGTTCAACCCTGCGCGCCTGAACCAGTCGGTGATGCAGCAGCACATTCCTTCGCACCGCTGGAAAAATTTACCAGAAGGCAAAATCGTGCCGCAGATGATCTCCGAAGCGGCGCGTGGCGCACGCAAGACCGGCCAGTACGAGGCCGTTGGCCAGCGCAAGGGCACGACCATCCCGATCGCCCCCGAGGACGCCCAGCCGGAACGCCAGCAGCCGTCCAAGCTCGACGAGTGCCGGCGCTGCGAGCTGTGGCAGTTCGCCACCCAGGCGGTCGGCGGGGAAGGGCCCAAGAAGGCGAAGATCATGTTCGTCGGCGAGCAGCCGGGCGACCAGGAAGACCTGACCGGCCAGCCTTTTGTAGGGCCCGCCGGCAAGCTGCTCGACCGCGTGTGCGAGGCGGCCGGCGTCGACCGCGAGACGATCTACGTGACCAACGCCGTCAAGCATTTCAAATGGGAGCCGCGCGGCAAGCGCCGCCTGCATAAAACCCCGGCGCAGAAGGAAATCGAAGCCTGCCACTACTGGCTCGAGAAGGAGCTGGCGCACGTGAAGCCGACCGTGATCGTGGCGCTCGGCGCGACCGCGCTGAAATCGGTGATGCGCACCGCGAACGTGACGCTGAAGAACTCGCTGGGCAAGCCGGTCTTCCACGAAGGCCACTGGATCGTCACCACCTACCATCCCTCGTACGTGCTGCGGGTGCCGGGCGAGGATGCCAAGCACGAGGCCTTCCAGGTGATGGTGGACAGCCTGAAGCTGGCCCATGACCTGTTGAACCGGCAGCCGGAGGAGCCGCCGGCCTGACCCTTGGGCATACACAGCTTGTAACATCCTGTTGCGACCCTATCGCCACCGATGCCAATTAGGTAATCTTTGGCAACACAACAATAAGGGGTCATCCATGGTTGCTGCACGCGTTGCCTGTGTCTTGTCCCTGGGTCTGCTGAGCGCCGCGGCGCTGGCGCAGACCGATCCGCCATCCGAACCGGCCGAACCGGCCCCGGCCCAGATCCTCATCTCCGGCAAACGTCCGGGCCCCGGCCTGTGGAAGGTATCGAAGGACGGCCACGTGATGTGGGTGGTCGGCATGCTGGCGCCGCTGCCGCAAAAGATGGAGTGGGACGACGGCCGGGTCGAGCGCCTGGTCGGGCAGTCGCAGGAAGTGCTCGGGCCGCCGGGAACGGGCGTCGGTGTCGGATGGCTCGGTGGACTGAAGGCGCTGGCCGCGCTGCCCGCGCTGGTCGGCATGAAGAAGAATCCCGACGGTGCCCGGCTGCACGACGTGCTCCCGGCCGACGTCTACGCGCGCTGGGGTGTGCTCAAGCAGAAATATATCGGCGAGGACGACGGCGTCGAAGGCTACCGGCCTTTCTTTGCCGCGCAAGAGCTGATGGACGCCGGCTTGAAGAAGAGCGGCTTGTCCGGCGGCATCGAAGTGCGCAGGCAGATCGAGGGCATTGCGAAAAAGCGCGGCGTGAAGCTCACCGACACCGGTTTCTTTGTCCAGCTCGACGATCCGGGCGCCGTCCTGAAGGAATTCAAGAAGTCGCAGATGGAAGACACGGCCTGCTTCACGAAGACCCTGGAGCGCTTCGAGGGCGACATCGAGGCGATGCGCACGCGGGCCAAGGCATGGGCCGAGGGCAACATCGCCGAGATCAGCAGCCTCGACTACGCCGAGCGCGACGATGCCTGCAATGACGCCGTGCTGAACAGCCCCGCCGCGAGGAAGCATCCGGCCTTCCAGAACCTGCGCGAACGGCGGCTCGCCTCGTGGCTCAAGGCGGCTGAAAAATCGCTGGACAGCAATGCGTCCACGGTCGCCATGCTGTCGATGAGCGACATCCTGGGACCGAAGAGCTACCTGGCCGCGCTGCAGGCCAGGGGCTATACCGTGGAAAGCCCGAAGTAATTCCTACTCCGGCGCGTCGGCGGCACCGAAGGTCTCGAATACCTCTTCGCGCGAGGCCGCCTGGGCGACCCGTGCGCCCGGCGCCAGGTCGTGGGTCAGCCAGACGTTGCCGCCGATGACAGCCCCTCTGCCCACCGTGATGCGGCCCAGCACGGTGGCGCCGGCGTAGATCACCACGTCGTCTTCCACGATCGGATGGCGCGGCAAGCCTTTCTGCAGGCTGCCGTCGGCATTCGTCGGGAAGCGCTTGGCGCCCAGGGTGACGGCCTGGTACAGGCGCACGCGCTGGCCGATGACGGCGGTCTCGCCGATCACCACGCCGGTGCCGTGGTCGATGAAGAAGCCGGCGCCGATCTTCGCGCCCGGATGGATGTCGATCCCGGTGGCGGCGTGCGCCAGTTCGGAGATGATGCGCGCCAGCAGCGGCAGGCCGAGCTCGTACAGGCGGTGCGCCAGGCGGTAGTGGATCATCGCCAGCACGCCGGGGTAGCACAGCAGCACTTCGTCGACGCTGCGCGCGGCCGGGTCGCCCTGGTAGGCGGCCAGCACGTCGCTGTCGACCTGGACGCGGATTTCCGGCAGGGCCGCCCCGAAGGCGCGGGTGGCTTCCACGGCCTGGCTGGCGATGTCGGCGTCGGTGCGCTGCTGTAAGGCGGCGCTGTAGTGGAGCTCGACCTCGACCTGGCGCAGCAGGGCGTGCAGCGCGGAATCGAGGGCGTGGGCGACGTGGAAATCCTCGCTGTCCCGGCGCAGGTCCGGCGGCCCCAGGCGCATCGGGAACAGCACGCCCTTGAGCTGGGCGACGATCGCCGCCAGCGCGTCGCGCGACGGGAATTCGATGCCGCGCGCCTCGCCGGCGGGACGGTGGGCCTGGCGCCATTGCTGGCGGGCGTCGTGCAGCTCGCGCACGATGGTGCCGATGTCGAAGTGTGCCATCAGTGTCTTCCTGAAGTGAACGGATGCCGGCGCCGGGGGGCAAGCGCCGCAAAAGCAGTCAATATATCGGATTTGTCCGGCCTACCCATCTTAGGTGGCAACGCGCGCGGGGCAGTCGGGATTTGTCAAATGGGCCAGAACACGCGTAGAATGCGGGCAACGCGGGTGTAGCTCAATGGTAGAGCAGAAGCTTCCCAAGCTTACGACGAGGGTTCGATTCCCTTCACCCGCTCCAGCTTTCCCTCCTCGACCGCCCCGTGCGGCTCGCCGCTTGAAGTTATGGCAAACTTGGGCCTTCGCCTCACCAGTCTTGACCATGCAACAACACGCCACACGCCCTGAGCGGCCATCGCACGACGCTGACAGCCTTGCCGGCTCGCTCATGTTTCTGAGCGGAGGCGGGGAGGCCGGCGCGTTGATGCGCACCCAGGACTGGAGCACTTCGCCGCTCGGGCATCCGCGCACCTGGCCGCAGGCGCTGCGCACGGTGGTCGGGCTGATCCTGAATTCGAAGTTCCCGATGTTCGTCGCCTGGGGCACGGACCTCGGCTTCCTGTACAACGATTCCTACCGCGAGATCCTCGGTGACAAGCATCCGCGCGCGATGGGCGGGCGCTTCCACGACATCTGGTCCGAGATATGGAGTGACATCGCCCCCTTCATCGAGCGCGCGCTGAACGGCGAGGCCAGCTACGTCGACCGCCTGCTGCTGGTGATGAACCGCCACGGCTACGACGAGCCGACCTGGTTCACCTTCTCGTACTCGCCGGTGCGCGACGAGCATGGCGTCATCCAGGGCATGCACTGCGCCTGCGTCGAGGTCACCGACCAGGTGCTGGCCGAAAAATACCGCAACGAGGAAAACGAGCGCTTCCGCGCGCTGTTCGAGCAGGCGCCTGGCATCATGGCCGTGCTGCGCGGGCCCGAGCACGTGTTCGAGCTGACCAACCAGTCCTACCTGCAGCTGATCGGCCACCGCCAGATCATCGGCAAGTCGGCGCGGCAGGCCTTGCCGGAAGTGGCCGGGCAGGGCTTCTTCGAACTGCTCGACAGCGTCTACAGTACCGGCGAACCCTTCGTCGGGCACGCCTTGCCGCTGCGCCTGCAGCGCGAGCCGGACGGGGCCCTGGAAGAGCGCTACATCGACTTCGTGTACCAGCCGATCGTTGACGCCAGCGACGCCGTCTCCGGCATCTTCGTCGAGGGCAGCGACGTCACCGCGCGCAAGCAGGTCGAGGACGAGCTGCGCGCGGCGAACCGCCAGAAGGACCAGTTCCTGGCCATGCTGGCCCACGAGCTGCGCAATCCGCTGGCACCGATCATGACCGCGGCCCAGCTGCTGAAGGTCGGCAGCCTCGATGCCAGGAACATCGCCAACGCCAGCGAGATCATCCTGCGCCAGGCGTCGCACATGACCGACCTGGTGAACGACCTGCTGGACGTCTCGCGCGTTACCCGCGGCCTGGTCACGCTCGAGAAGGAGGAGCTCGACCTGAATGTGATCGTGTCCGCCGCGGTGGAACAGGTGCGCCCGCTGATCGACGCGCGCCGCCACTCGCTCACGCTGCAGCTGTCCGGCCGCAGCGCCCACGTGATCGGCGACCGCACCCGCCTGGTGCAGGTGATCTCGAACATCCTCAACAACGCCGCCAAGTACACCGCGCCGGGCGGCCGCATCACGCTGTCGGTGACGGTCGACGAGCGCTACGTCAGCGTCGGCGTGCGCGACAACGGGGTCGGCATCGCGCCCGACATCCTGCCCTATATCTTCGACCTGTTCACCCAGGCCGAGCGCACCCCGGACCGTTCCCAGGGCGGGCTCGGCATCGGCCTGGCCCTGGTCAAGAGCCTGGTCGCCCTGCACGGCGGTACCGTGCAGGCGAGCAGCGACGGGCTCGGACTGGGCAGCGAATTCTGCATCAGCCTGCCGCGCCTGGCGGCGCCGGCCGACACGCTGGACAACCAAGTCCCTGGCGCCGGCATGCAAGCGCCGGGCGGGCTGCGTGTGATGGTGGTCGACGACAACGTCGATGCCGCCCAGATGCTGGCCGCGCTGCTGGAAGTGCAGGGCCATGCCGTCTGCGTCGAATACGATGGCAGGGGCGCGCTCGAACGTGCGCGGCGCGAACGCCCCGAGGTGCTGCTGCTCGATATCGGCCTGCCCGACATGGACGGCTACGAACTGGCACGGCAGCTGCGCAGCCAGTCCGAGAGCGCGGATGCGACCCTGGTCGCGCTGACCGGCTACGGCCAGAACCAGGACCGCGAGGAGGCCGAGCAGGCCGGCTTCGACCACTACCTCGTCAAGCCGGCCGACATGGACCAGGTGAATGACGTGCTGGCCCAGGCGGCCCGGGCGCGGGGGCGCTGAGCGGCCTTTCGGCTGCTGTCACTCTGTCATCAAGCCGTAACCGGCGCTGGCTAGACTCATCGGCATGAGCAAGCCCAGCACGCATACCGCCCCGCGCACCCACCGATTCCTTGCGTTACTGTGGCCAGTGCTGGCCCTGCTGACCTGCGCCGCGCTGTGGAGCACCGCGATGCTGCGCGCGAACGCCGAACACCGGCGCGCCGAGGAGCAGGCCGTCAAGGAGGCCGAGGCCTACGCCGAGGCCTACGAGCAGTACGTCACCCGCTCGCTGGCGCAGATGGACCAGATCACGATGCAGCTCAAGCACAGCTGGGAGCATTCGCACAACCGCGCCCTGATCGAGGACATGCGGCGCGACGGCATGTTCACCGATGGCGCCTTTGTCGCGGTGAGCGTGATCGGGCGCGACGGCAGGCCGGCCTCGTCGAGCGGGCCGCAGCTGGACGGCGCCGATGTCTCCAGGGCCGGCTTCTTCATCCACCACCGCGACAACAACTCGTCCGCGTTGCGGATCGCCATGCCGCCGCCGGGGCTGGCGGCGCTGCGCGGCGCGGTGCTGTTCACGCGGCGCCTCGATACCGCCGATGACGAATTCGGCGGCGTGCTGCTGATGGCGGTCGACGCCGCCTACTTCACTTCCTTCGTCAGCTCGCCCACGCTGGGTCCGCACAGCCTGCTGGCGCTGGTCGGCAGCGAGGGCAACCTGCATATCGAGCAGGACGGCAGCGGCATCGTGCGCACCCAGGCGGACGGCTCGCTGCTGCCGGCGAATGCCGAGCGCTGGCCGGTGGCGCGCGGCGTCCAGCTGGTCGGTGCGGTCCGGGGCCCCGGCAGGGCCGGGCAGGCCGGCTTCGGTGACGGTCACGCACGCGTGCTGGGCTGGCGTCGCTCGGCGGCTTATCCGGTAGTGGCGCTGGTCGCGCTGTCGCACGAGGTGGCGCTGGCGGGAGCCGATGCCTACTGGCGCGACAGCCGCGCCTTTACATCGATGGCGACCGCGGTGCTGCTGTTGATGGCGGCGATCGCCAGCATGCTGTCGCTGCGCGCGGCCGCGCGGGCACGCGAGCAGGACGCGGTAGCGCGCGCCTACCGCACCGCGACCGAGAGCGGCAACGACGGCTTTTACATGGTTGCTCCGCTGCGCGACCGCAAGGGCCAGGTGCAGGACTTCCGCATCGTCGACTGCAACGAGCGCGGCGCCTTCTTCTACGGGATGACACGCGACCGCCTGGTGGGCAGCCTGGTGTCCCAGATCGACCGCGGGCTCGGGTCGAAAGAACTGATCGCCAACTACCGCCAGGCGCTGGCGACTGGCTTCCACCAGGAGGACCGGCGCATGCCGGACCGCATCACGGCCGGTGACAATCGCTTGAACATCCGCTGGCACCACCGGCGCCTGGTGCGGGTCGGCGACGGCCTGGCCGTCACCCTGCAGGACATCAGCGAACGCAAGGAGCACGAAGCCCAGCTGGCGCGCCTGGCCAACGAGGACAGCCTGACCGGCCTGCCGAACCGCCACTGGTTCCTGCACTTCGTGCCGGCGGCGCTGGCGGATGCCGAGGACAAGGAGCAGGGCGTGGCCTTGCTGTTCATCGACCTCGACGAATTCAAGCAGGTCAACGACTCGCACGGCCACGCGGTCGGCGACCAGCTGCTGAAGGCGGCGGCCACGCGCCTGCTGTCGCAGCTGCGCCCGAGCGACCACGTGGCGCGCTTCGGCGGCGACGAATTCATGGTCCTGCTCAGCCCCTTCGACAACGACGAGCAGGTCGGCATGGTGGCGCAGCGCATCGTCCAGGCTTTCAGCAAGCCGTTCCAGATCGGCGGCGAGCGGCACGCGATCGGCGCCTCGGTCGGCATCAGCGTGTTCCCGCGCGACGGCCGCGATGCGGCGACGCTGATCCGCCATAGCGACATCGCCATGTACGCCGGCAAGAACGAAGGAAAGGGCCAGTACCGCTTCTTCGACCCGGCCCAGTCCAGCACCCTGAAGACCCGCGCGCAGTTGCGCCAGCACCTGCTGGAAGCGATCGACAAGCGCCAGTTCGTGCTGCATTACCAGCCGCGCGTGGACACCCGCAGCGGCGAGCTGCTGAGCATGGAAGCGCTGCTGCGCTGGGAGCACCCCCAGCTGGGCAGGATCCGCCCCGACGAATTCATCCCGCTGGCCGAGGCGAGCGGCCTGATCGTGCCGATCGGCGCGATCGTGATCGACCAGGCCTGCGCCCAGCTGGCGGCATGGTCGGCCGGCGGCATGCCGCTAGTGCCGGTCTCGATCAATGTCTCGCCCAAGCAGTTCCTGCGCGGCGGTGTGCGGCGCGAACTGGCCGATGCCCTGGAGCGCCACGCGGTCGCGCCGCAGCTGCTGGAAGTCGAGATCACCGAGTCGGCGATGATGGGCGACCACGACGAGATCCTGGCCGAGCTGGCGGCGATCCGCGCGCTCGGCGTCAAGCTGCACCTCGACGATTTCGGCACCGGCTACTCTTCGCTGTCGCAGCTGCAGCGCATGAAGATGGACGTGCTGAAGGTGGACCGCTCCTTTACCGCCGAGCTGGGGCAGTCGAAAGAGGGCACCGTATTCTTCCAGGCGATCGTCTCGATGGCGCACGCGCTCGGCATGGAAGTCGTGGCGGAAGGCGTCGAGAGCGAGGCGCAGCTGGCGATCCTGCGCACGCTGGGCTGCAACGAGGTGCAGGGCTACCTGGTCGCGCGGCCGATGCCCGCCGATGCGATGGCCGCATTGCTGGCGCAGCGCTACCTGTTCGACGAGAGCTTGGCCGCATGATGGCCGTCCCCGCGCAGGCGGGAACGACGGGCTATTGACCCAGCAGGCTGCCGCTGCGGAACGCCGCATCGCCGGCGATCTTGCAGACGTGCATCCCGCGCAGCAGATGCCGGTGCGCCGTGCTGGCGAACAGGATGCCGGTGCGGGCCGCGCGCAGCGTGGTGAGCTTGCCGCTGACCGGGTTGACGATGTCGGCCACCGCTTCGTTTTTCTGCACGCGGTCGCCCAGGCGCTTGTGGAATACCAGCACGCCCGAGTGCGGCGCCGTCATCGGTTCCACGCCTTCCAGCGGGGTCGGCTCGGCGACCAGGGGCGGCAGCGGATCGAGCGCGACGTCGAGCACGCCCTGGTAGGCCAGGTATTGCAGCAGCCCGTGCGCATCCTTTTCGGCCAGGTCGTAGCGCACGTCCATTTCGCCGCGCAGTTCGACGGTGACGCCGATACAGGCCATCGGGATGGGAGTCTCCGGCCCGAAGTGCTCGGCCAGCTCCCACCACAGGCGGCTGCAGGCTTCGTCGAAGGGTTCGCCGCCGGACTCGCGCGCCAGCAGGGTCGCGTGCGCGCCCAGTAGCGCGGCCAGCGGCTTGACCTGTCCGGCCAGCGGGGTGCCGGTGTACAGGTGCAGCACGGCCTCGTTATCGCAGTGCAGGTCGAGCATGATGTCGGCGTCGATCGCCATCCCCAGCAGGATCTTCTTCAGCTCCTGGGTCGGGTTCTCGGCCTTCCACTCGGCCACCGAGCGGCGCGCATGCTCGCGCACCAGGGCCGTGTTGGCCTGTGCATCCGGGCCCAGCTTGCCCTTCAGGGATGCCTTCAGGTCGGCCGCGACGTGCTTGTAGAAACGGTTGAAGTTGACGCCGCTGGCGAGGTCGAAGCGGCCGAAGGGCGCGCCGTGGACGACTTGCGACAGGCCGATCGGATTGGCGGCCGGCACCAGCACGATCTCGCCCCTGATCCGCCCTTCGGCTTCCAGGCGCTCCAGTTCGCCCCGCAGCACGTGCGCGACCAGCATCGCCGGCACCTCGTCGGCGTGCAGCGAGGCCTGGATATAGACCTTTTTTCCGGCGCCGGGGTGGCCGAAGCGGAAGGAAGTCAGCTGGAAACAGGCGACGTTGTCTTCGGTCGCGATCGGGTGGGACGTGGGCTGCATGCGCTTCTCTCTCTTCATTCTCTCCATGCGGGAAGCGCCATTATGTCCGAGAACGGCGGCCGGGCATGTCCGGTTGGGGCTATAATGTCGACCCTTTTCTCTTGTCTCCGATCGATCATGTCTTCCGATACGCCCACCAACAGCCAAGGCCGTCCGATGCTCTACGACCCGCTTGATCACCGCATCCGCAGCTTCGTCACCCGCGCGGGACGGCTGTCGACCGGGCAGGCGCGCGCGCTCGAGGAGTTCGGTCCGCAATTCATGATCGAGTACCGCAAGGAGACCTTCGATTTCCACGCGCCGTTCGGCCGCAGCGCGCCGCTGGTGCTGGAAATCGGCTTCGGCATGGGCGACACCACGGCCCACATCGCGAAGGCGATGCCGGACACGGACTTCGTCGGCGTCGAAGTGCACACCCCGGGCGTGGGCAGCCTGCTCAAGCAGATCGGCGAACAGGGCATCGGCAACCTGCGCCTGATCCAGCACGATGCGGTCGAGGTACTGAACAACATGATCGCGGACGGCGCGCTGGCCGGGGTGCACATCTTCTTCCCGGACCCGTGGCACAAGGCGCGCCACAACAAGCGCCGCCTGATCCAGCCGCCGTTCGTCAAGCTGCTGTGCCAGAAGCTGGCCCCGGGCGGCTACATCCACTGCGCCACCGACTGGGAAGATTACGCGGTGCAGATGCTGGAAGTGCTGGGCGCCGAGCCGGCCTTGCGGAACACCGCCGAGGCCTATGCGGAAAAACCGTCCTACCGCCCGCTGACCAAGTTCGAGAACCGCGGCCTGAAGCTGGGCCACGGGGTGTGGGATCTGGTGTTTACGAAAAAATAATCTCAGACCATCTCGGTGATCATGGCGACGATCTCGTCGCCATACGAGCTCAGCTTCTTCGCGCCCACGCCGGAGACGACGCGCAGTTCGTCCAGCGAGGTCGGCTTGACCTTGGCGATCTCGCGCAGGGTCGCGTCGCCGAAGATGATGAAGGCGGCGACGCTGTGCGCCCGCGCCGTCTCCATGCGCCACCAGCGTAGCTTCTCGAAGATCTTCTGCTCGGCCGGCGACAGGTCCATCTCCACATAGCTCTTGGCGGAGCCGGCCTGGCGCTTCTGCTTGACCGGCTTCTGGTACTGGCGCAGCTCGACCTTGCGCTCCCCTTTCAGCACCGCGCGCGCCGCTTCCGTCAGCTTGAGCGAGCTGAAGGCGTCGTGGTCGACCGTGATCAGGCCCAGCGCGATCACCTGGCGTACGATGGCGCGCCATTCCTGTTCGCTGCGGTCGGCGCCGACGCCGTACACGGTCAGCTTGTCGTGGTGCCACTGGCTGATGCGCTCGGTCTGCGCGCCGCGCAGCACGTCGATCACGTGGCCGGCGGCAAAGCGCTGGTCGACCCGGTAGATGGCCGACAGCAGTTTCTGCACAGGTACGGTCGCGTCTTCCGACACCGGCGGAATCAGGCAGGTGTCGCAGTTGCCGCAGGGGCCGGAGCGCTCGCCAAAGTATTCCAGCAGGCGCATCCGGCGGCAGCTCAATGTCTCGCACAGGCCCAGCATGGCGTCGAGCTTCGAGCCCAGCACGCGCTTGAAATTCTCGTCGGCTTCGGATTCGTCGATCATCCGGCGCTGCAGCACCACGTCCTGCAAACCATACGCCATCCAGGCGTTCGATGGCAGGCCGTCGCGGCCGGCACGTCCGGTTTCCTGGTAATAGCCCTCGAGGGACTTCGGCAGGTCGAGGTGGCAGACGAAGCGCACGTCCGGCTTGTCGATGCCCATGCCGAAGGCGATGGTTGCCACCATCACGATGTTATCTTCGCGCAGGAAGCGCGCCTGGTTATTCGCACGCAGCGCGTAGTCCATGCCGGCGTGATAGGGCAAGGCGCGGATACCGTTCTCGTTGAGGAACTCGGCGGTTTCCTCGACCTTTTTTCTCGACAGGCAGTACACGATGCCGGAATCGCCCGTGTGTTCCGTGCTGATGAAGTCCAGCAGCTGCTTGCGGCCGTTGGTCTTCTCGACGATGGCGTAGCGAATATTTGGTCTGTCGAAGGACGAGACGAACTGGCGCGCTTCTTCGAGCTGCAGGCGCTGGGCGATCTCGGCGCGGGTGAGCTGGTCGGCGGTGGCGGTCAGCGCGATGCGCGGCACGTGCGGGAAGCGCTCGTGCAGGATCGACAGGCGGATGTACTCGGGGCGGAAATCGTGGCCCCATTGCGAGACGCAGTGCGCCTCGTCGATCGCGAACAGCGAGATGTGCGAGGCCTCGAACAGCTCCAGGCAGCGCGGCGTCATCAGGCGCTCGGGCGCCACGTAGACGAGGTCGATCTCGCCGGTGCGCACCAGGCGTTCGATGCGCAGGGTTTCTTCGAAGGTCTGGGTCGAGTTCAGGAAGGCCGCGCGCACGCCGACTTCGGCGAGGGCGTCGACCTGGTCCTGCATCAGCGCGATCAGTGGAGAAACGACGACGCCGACACCGTCGCGCACCAGCGCCGGGATCTGGTAGCACAGCGACTTGCCGCCGCCGGTGGGCATCAGGACGAGCGCGTCGCCGCCGCTGGCCACGTGCTCGACGATCTCGTCCTGCTGCCCGCGGAAGGCGGGATAGCCGAAGACCGTCTGCAGGATGTGCAGCGCGCGTTGCTGGATGTCGCTCGTCATGGTATTGCTTTGTTCAGCTTTGTGCAGGTTAGTCGGCCCAGATCACCCAGCCGAAATGCGCCGTGACCAGAATGAGGATGCCGAACACGATACGGTACCAGGCGAATCCCGTGAAGTCGTGCGTGCTGATGAAGCGCAAGAGCCAGCGCACGCACAGGAAGGCGGAAACGAAGGCCGCCAGGCCGCCGATGAGGAACAGCGGCAGGTCGGTCGTGTGCAGCTCGTGGCGCGCCTTGAACACCGAGTACACGGTGGCCGCCAGCAGCGTCGGGATCGCGAGGAAGAACGAGAATTCGGTGGCCGCCTTGCGCGACAGGCCGAACAGCATGCCGCCGATGATGGTGGCGCCCGAGCGGCTGGTGCCCGGGATCAGGGCGAAGCACTGGGCGCAGCCGACCTTCAGTGCGTCGACCATGCTCATGTCGTCCACGGTTTCGATGCGGTGCGCACCCGCCACCACCTTGTGGCGGCGCTCGGCCCACAGGATCACCAGCGCGCCGATGATGAAGGCAAAGGCGACCGGCGCCGGCGCGAACAGGTGGGCCTTGATCGCCTTGCTGAACAGCAGGCCGAGCACGGCCGCCGGCAGGAACGCGACCACCAGATTCAGCGCGAACTTCTGCTGGCGCGGGTCCGAGCCCAGGCCACCCAGCACGGTGCCGATGCGCGCGCGGTACTCCCACATCACGGCGAAGATGGCGCCGGCCTGGATCGCGATTTCGAACACCTTGGCGACTTCGCCCGTGAAGTTGATCAGGCTGCCAGCCAGGATCAGGTGGCCGGTGGAGGAAATCGGCAGGAACTCGGTGAAGCCCTCGACGAGGCCCATGATGATCGCTTTCAGGGCGAGAATGATGTCCATGAAGTTATTAGTTTGAGTTGGTTGGGATGCTGACGGGGAAGGGATACTGTGGTGCTGCGGCAAGCAGGGCGCAAGCTTACCACGGCCAGGGGGCCTACCGTCGAGTTACCAGCAATAGGTGGTGGCTTTTTTGCCGCAGGCAAGAGTCCGCCGCGGTCGCCGGCCTCACGCCGTCAGCCGTTCCAGCTCCGCCAGGTAAAACATCGCCTGTCCGCTTGAGTCGCCGCACATCTCCCGCGAAGGCTGGAGGCTGCCGCAGACCCTGGGCCGCTCCGCTTGCCCAAAGATCCTGCAACCGTTGTGTTCGTCCAGCTGCACGCAGCGCACGCCAGCCGGTTTGCCGTTCGGCATACCGGGAATCGGCGAGCTGATCGAGGGCGCGATGCAGCAGGCGCCGCAGCCGGGGCGGCAGTCGATGGGGGAGGGCGGGGACGTCATGCGCCAAGTATACTCTGCATCGCTTGACTGCCCCCAGCGCCGGGTCTATATTTCCTGACTCAACAGTTAGTTGTCGGACAGAAGCATGCCATGCCCATTCGAAGCCAAGCCACGCTGGGAACGCCGTAAAGACGCGCGGCCCCAGGAGTTGCTCGAGGCAGCCATCGACCTGTTCGTCGAACGTGGCTACGCCGCCACACGCCTGGAAGACGTCGCGCGCCGCGCCGGGGTCTCGAAGGGCACCCTGTACCTGTATTACGAGAACAAGGAAGAACTGTTCAAGGCCGTGGTCCGCAGCAGCATCGTGCCGGTCATCGGCGAGGCCGAAGTCTCGGTCGCCGAATTCGAAGGCCACAGCGCGGAACTGCTGCGCCACCTGATCCATTCCTGGTGGCAGCGCCTGGGCGCCACCAAGGCTTCCGGCATCATCAAGCTGGTTACCGCCGAGGCCGATAATTTTCCCGAACTGGCCCGGTTCTACCAGGAAGAGGTCATCAACCGCGGCACCAGGACCATGTCGAGCATGCTCGAGCGCGGCATCGAACGCGGCGAGTTCCGGCCGATCGACGTCCACCTGATGACCCAGGTGCTGATTGCGCCCATGCTCATGCTGATCACCTGGAAGCATTCGGTCGGCCCCTGTCCGCGTGCCGAACTGGAGCCGCAGGCCTTCCTCGACACCTTCCTCGACATGGCCCTGCACGGCCTGCTGCCGCCCGCCGCGTGAGCGACCTGTCGCGTCAAGATGCCGTTTTCCGGCGTTCATCCCTTTTAAACTGCAGACTGTCGCAATTTCCCGTGGTCTCGGGTGCCATATCGCTAAGATATGTTCCCGAGGCCGTTCAACGATAAAATATCGGATTATTTCTTTTTCCGCCGAACACCAACATGAATATCGAACAAGCCCGCTTCAACATGATCGAACAGCAGATCCGCCCCTGGAACGTGCTGGACACTGACATCCTCGACCTGCTGCACGTGGTCAAGCGCGAACAGTTCGTGCCGGCCGCGTACCAGAACCTGGCCTTCGCGGACGTCGAGATCCCGCTGCCGGGCGGCGAGGCGATGCTGAGCCCGAAACTTGAGGCGCGCATCCTGCAGGACATCGGCCTGAAAAAGCATGAGACCGTGCTCGAAATCGGCACCGGCTCGGCTTACATGGCAGCCTTGATGGCGCACCGCGCGGCCAAGGTCACCACCGTGGAACTGAATCCACAGATCAAGGAACTGGCCGAGAAGAACCTGGCCAAGGCCGGCATCGGCAATGTGTCGGTGGAACTCGGCAATGGCGCCGCAGGCTGGAGCAAGGGCGCGCCGTACGACGTGATCGTGATCTCGGGCGCACTCGAAGTGCTGCCGGAAGCCTTCCTGACCCAGGTGAAGGTGGGTGGCCGCATCGCCGCCATCGTCGGCGAAGCGCCGGCCATGGAATTCAACATCGTCACCCGCACCGGCGAGAACAGCTGGACCACGGTAAAGGTGTTCGAGACCAATGTGAAGTACCTGGCCGGCGCGCCGGCGGTGTCGCACTTCCAGTTCTGAAGGAAAGAAGGCAAAGCGATGGAGCACATCACCGCACCTGAATTGGCAGCCTGGCTGGCCGACCCGTCGCGTCCGAAGCCGCTGCTGCTCGACGTGCGGGAAAACTGGGAATTCGAGACCTGCCATATCGCGGGCTCGACCCAGATCCCGATGAACCTGATTCCGATCCGCGTCGGCGAACTGGACGATGACCAGCAAATCGTCTGCGTGTGCCACCACGGCGCGCGCAGCATGCAGGTGGCGGCTTTCCTGGAACGTAACGGATTTGAAAAGATTACGAATTTGACAGGCGGCGTACACGCCTGGGCCGTGCAGGTCGACCCTTCGATGCCGAAGTACTGAGCAGACATCGGCGGCCTGCGTCCTTGACTATTGATGACTCCGACGGAGAAAGTAATGCAGAAACCCCTCATCGCCGTGCTGTTGGCCAGCGCGTTCTTCTCGCTCAACGCCCAGGCGGCCGATCTGCTCCAGGTGTACCAGCAGGCGCTGGCGAATGACGCCACCTATGCGAGCGCGCGCGCTTCCGCCGCGGCGGGAAGGGAACGCATTACTCAGGGACGTGCGGGCTTGCTGCCTACTGTCAGCGCGTCGGGTAACATCACCCGCAACAACAACGATTATTCGCCGTTCAACGAAGGCCAGCCGATCCGCGACGCGAACGGCAACATTACCGGCACCGTGGCCTCGGGCGGCCCGCACCTGACCACCAAGGACATCACTGTCCAGCTGGCGCAGCCGCTGTTCCGCTGGGACCGCTGGGAAACCTACCAGCAGAGCAAGCTGCAGCAGGCGATTTCGGAAGCCCAGTTCGCCCAGGCCCAGCAGGACCTGATCACCCGCGTGGCCCAGGCCTACTTCGACGTGCTGGCGGCCCAGGACACCCTGGCCTCGACCCGCGCCCAGAAGGAAGCCGTGACCGAGCAGCTGGCCTCGGCGAAGCGCAACTTCGAAGTCGGTACCCAGACCATCACCGATACCCATGAAGCCCAGGCCGCCTACGACCTGGTGGTCTCGCAGGAGATCGCCGCGGTCAACGACCTGGAGACCAAGAAGACCGCACTGCAGGCGATCATCGGCACGCCCCCTAGCGCGCTGGCGACCCTGCGCACCGGCGTGAACCTGACCGCGCCGCAGCCGGTCAACGTCGACCAGTGGGTGTCGGCCGCCGAGAACCAGAACTACGCCGTGTCGGTGGCCCAGCTGCAGCTGGAATCGGCCAAGCGCGACATCTCGAAGAACCGCGCCGGCCATTACCCGACCCTGGACCTGGTGGCGAGCTCGCAGCATCGCAACGTCAACGGCGAGTTCACGGGCCAGTCGGGCCGCACCACCAACAACGCGATCGGCATCGCCTACAGCATCCCGATCTTCAGCGGCTTCGCCGTCACCAGCCGCGTGCGCGAATCGATCGCCCTGGAAGACAAGGCGAGGAACGACCTGGAAGCGAACCGCCGCAACGCCGCGCTGGTGGCGCGCCAGTCCTTCCTCGGCGTGAACTCGGGCCTGGCCCAGGTGAAGGCGCTGGAAGCGGCCGAAGTGTCGAGCAACTCGGCGCTGGAATCGAACAAGCTGGGTTACCAGGTCGGCGTGCGCATCAACATCGACGTGCTGAATGCCCAGCGCCAGCTGTACCAGACCCGTACCGACCTGGCCAAGGCACGCTACAACACCATCCTGGCCGGCCTGAAGCTGAAGGCGGCAGCCGGTTCGCTGCGCGAGGAAGACCTGCAGCCGATCAATGCGCTGCTGTCGCAGCCGTAAGTCCCCGCGCAGCCGTAAGTCCCCGCGCAGGCGGGGATCCAGGTTTTACTAAGCCGCCTTCTGCTCCAGCCGCGTGCGCCACTCGATCAGCTCGGCAATCGTCAGGATCGGATAGCCGCGCGCGCGCGCGAAGCGTTCGATCGCCGCGCCGCGCATCATGCTGCCGTCTTCGGTCATCAGCTCGCACAGCACGGCGGACGGCTGCAGGCCGGCCAGGATGGCCAGGTCGACCGAGCCTTCGGTGTGGCCCTTGCGGCCCAGCACCCCGGCCGGGTTGGCGCGCAGCGGGAACACGTGGCCCGGGCGTACCAGATCGGCGGGCTTGGCGTCAGCGGCGATGGCGGCGCGGATCGTGGTCACGCGGTCCTGGGCCGAGACGCCCGTGGTGACGCCTTCGCGCGCCTCGATCGAGACGGTGAACGGGGTACCGTAGCGGCTGCCGTTTTCCTGCGCCATGGGAGGCAGGTCGAGGGCGCGCACCTTGTCGGCGGACAGGCACAGGCAGACGATGCCGCTGCATTCGCGGATCATCACGGCCATGGTTTCCACCGTGAGTTTTTCGGCGGCGACGATCAGGTCGGCCTCGTTCTCACGGTCGAAGTCGTCGAGCAGGATCACGGGAATGCCGGCGCGCGTGGCCTCGACGGCGGCGGCGATGCGGCCTTCCAGGTCGCTGCTTTCGAGAGTGAAGGTGTGGATGCTGCTGGTGGTGTTGCTGGTCATTGAGACGCTCCTCGCCATTTTAAAAAGGAACGCATCAGGGCAAAGCGAAACGACGCGGCGCCGCATGCCGAAACGGCAGCAGGACACGTAATAACGCACATCTTCTTTCATCCGGACTATACCGTCGGCCCTGGCTTCTCACCAGGTCTGCTGACCCTGCATGGCAGGCGCTCGCGGGCTCGGCCGTGATGGCCATACCGCCGGTGGGGAATCGCACCCCGCCCCGAAGACGTATTTGGTTGTTGAGAAAGATTGTAGCAGGGCCGCCAAAAGCCTGCCGGCCCCGGCCGTTTTAGCTGCTCAGGCCGCCGCCGCCGGCATTGTCGGCGCGTTCGATCAGCTCGACCTTGTAGCCGTCCGGATCGGTGATGAAGGCGATCACGGTGCGGCCGCCCTTGACCGGGCCCGGTTCGCGGGTGATGTTGCCGCCGTTTGCTCGCACCTGATCGCAGGTCGTATAAATGTCTTCGGTCGAGATCGCGATGTGGCCGTAGGCGGTGCCCATCTCGTACTTGTCGGTGCCCCAGTTGTAGGTCAACTCGAGTTCGGCGTGGTCCGGGTTGTTGCCGTAGCCGACGAAGGCCAATGTGTACTTGTATTCCGGGTTCTCGCTGGTGCGCAGCAGCTTCATGCCGAGCACCTTGGTGTAGAAGTCGATGGAGCGCTGCAGGTCGCCGACGCGTAACATGGTGTGCAGAATGCGCATTGTTTGTTGTTCCTGGTGGAAGAAAAGGAAAGCGCCGATTTTATGCGCTCGAGCGAATCTTTGCCGACACCGCTAACGTAGGTGGGCACACCGTGCCCACCCTGCCTGGATCAAGCCTGCAATTTGGCATCCAGCGTGATGTTGGCGTTGAACAGCTTGGACACCGGACAGCCTTCCTTGGCCTTGCGGGCCGCTTCCTGGAACGCCTGCTCGTTGGCGCCCGGGATGGTGGCGACCAGGTCGAGGTGAACGGCCGGGATCGCAAAGCCGCCGTCGGCCTTGTCGAGCGAGACGGTGGCCGTGGTTTCCAGCTTCTGCGCGGTCATGCCGGCTTCACCCAGCTGGGCCGACAGTGCCATCGTGAAGCAGCCGGCATGGGCCGCCGCGAGCAGCTCTTCCGGGTTGGTACCGGCACCGTCCTCGAAGCGGGTGTTGAAACCGTACTGGCTCTGGTTCAGCACGCCGCTCTGGGTCGAGACCGTGCCCTTACCGTCCTTCAGTCCGCCGCTCCAGACGGCGCTTCCCTTACGTTTGATCATTTGAGTAACTCCTTTTGCTCATTTGGTTAATGTTGCTGGCGTGATCCGCCAGACCACGTTGCCGACGTCGTCCGCCAGCAGGATCGCGCCCTGCTTGTCGACCACGACGCCGACCGGACGCCCGTAGGCCTTGCCGTCGCGGCTCAAAAAGCCGGTCAGCACGTCCCGCGGCGGGCCGCTCGGCTTGCCGTCGGTGAAGGGTACGAAGATCAGTTTGTAGCCGGAATGCGGCTTGCGGTTCCACGAGCCGTGCTGCCCGATCAGCGCGCCGTTCCTGAACTGCGGCATCAGGTCGGCGTCGTAGAAGGCCAGGCCCAGCGAGGCCGTGTGCGCGCCGAGCGCGTAGTCGGGCGGGATCGCCCTGGCGACCAGGTCCGGCTTCTGCGGCTTGACGCGGGTGTCGACGTGCTGGCCGTAGTAGCTGTAGGGCCAGCCGTAGAAGGCGCCGTCCTTCACGGCCGTCATGTAGTCCGGCACCAGGTCCTTGCCCAGTTCGTCGCGTTCGTTGACGGCGGTCCACAAGGCCTTGGTCTGCGGCTGGAAATCCATGCCGTTCGGGTTGCGCAGGCCGGAAGCATAGATGCGGCTCTTGCCGCTGCCGATGTCGACTTCCCAGATCGCGGCGCGGCCCTGTTCGATCTCCATGCCGTTCTCGGCGACGTTGCTGTTCGAGCCGACGGTGATGTACAGCTTCCTGCCGTCGGGCGAGGCCACCACGTTCTTGGTCCAGTGATGGTTGATCCCGGACGGCAGGTCGAGCACCTTGCTGCCCTTGCCGCTGAGGACGGTCTCGCCGGTCCTGTACGGGAAGCGCCACAGCGCGTCGGCATTCGCGACGTACAGGTCGTTGCCGACCAGGGTCATGCCGAAAGGCGAATTCAGGCCCTGCGCGAACACGGTGCGGGTTTCCGCCGTGCCGTCGGCCTTCAGGCCGCGCAGCAGGATGATGCGGTTGGGGGACTCGACGCCCGCGCCGGCGCGCTTCTGCTCGATCCCCTGGACCATGGCGCGGATCCCTTTTTCCTTGGGCCCATTGTCCGGCTTGTTGCTTTGCGCGACCAGCACGTCGCCGTTCGGCAGCACGTATAGCCAGCGCGGGTGATCGAGGCCGCTGGCGTAGGCGGTGACGGCCAGCCCGGCGGCCGGAGTCGGGTGGGTGCCCTTCGGCCAGGGCTCGGCCGGTGCGATGTTCAGCGTCGGGATCAGCGAATGTTCGGGCGCCGGCAGGGTCGGATTGGGACCAAAGCCGGGCGCATATCCCCCGGCTGGCGGCTGCTGCGAGACTTCCGGCCCGGCGCACGCGCCCAGGCCGGCGGCGCCCAGCAGGGCCGCCGCCAGGGCGCGCAGGTTCACCGGTTCTTTCCTTCGTCGACGGGGACCACCGAATCGTGGTCGCGCATGTCGCGATTGCGCTCCGGCAGGGGATCGGCCTGGCCGGTGGCGCCCGGTTTCGGCTGCACCGCCTGTTCGATCCCCGGGGTGCCGCGGCCTTCGTAGTTCTCGGTATCGACCAGGCCTTGTTCCAGGTCCGAAGCAGCCTGCTGCATGATGCCGCGCGGCTTGACGCTCTGGCCGTCCGGCGACTCGTCGCGCTCGTGCGGTTCGCGCTTGTAGTCCTGCTCCTCGATCTTGCGGTCGGTGTTGACGACGCGGTCTTTGGCTTCTTCCACCATGGCATACTCCTCGACATTGCTCAAATTGCTTAAATCCTAACGCGCTGACCTGAAGCGGGTCGCGCAATTGGATGATGCTTTTTTGCAATTACCTGTTTAACATGGGGGTTTGTGTGCCAGTGCCGGGAATTGCCGTGAATTCTGAAGCCGTCCTCCATCATGCCGCCAGCGCCTGCGCGAATTGCGGGGCCACCGTGTCCGGAAACTTCTGCCACGAATGCGGACAGGCGACCGTGCTGCATCCGCCCAGCACCCGCGAATTCCTGCATGAATTCATCGGCCATTACGTTGCGCTGGAGGGCAAGCTGCTGCAGACGATGAAGCTGCTGCTGTTCAAGCCCGGCCAACTGAGCCTCGAATACTTGCACGGCCGCCGTGTGCGCTACATCGAACCGCTGCGTGTCTACCTGAGCTTCAGTCTGATCTTCTTTGCCGTGTTTAAGTTCATGGGCGAGGATCACCATATCGGCGACGTCAAGCTGAAGGGTGTTCCGGTGGTCCAGGTCGATCCACAGGACAAGAAACATGCGGCGCCCGCGCCCGCGGCCAGGCTCGAAGCAAGCACAAGCGCCAGGCCGGATGAGAACGAGGGCGACGACAAGGCCGCGGATGCGGACAAGGCGCCGAACGACCGCGATGAAGAGAAATCGGGCTTCGAGGCGCTGATCGAAAAAATCGTCGACGCCGCCACCGACGAGGACGGTGCCAGGTTCAAGAAGGCCTTCTTCGGTTACGCGCCGTACGCCGTGTTCGCCATGATGCCGCTGTTCGCCTTGTTCCTGAAGATACTGTACCTGGGCTCCGGCAAGCGCTACGGCGAGCACCTGTTGTTCGCGCTGCACACGAATGCGTTTGCTTTCCTGATGCTCGCCCTCATCCTCCTGACGCCGGCGGTGATTCCTTTCGCCGGCAAGCTGCTGTTCCTGTGGCTGGCCTTCTACCTGCCGATCGCGATGCGGCGGGTGTATGGCGGCTCGCGCAAGCTCACGGCGCTGCGGTGGGGCGTGCTAATGTTCCTGCACCTGACGGCATTGACCGTCGCCATCGCCGGCACGGTGGGGATCGGGGCATCCCATTAAGTTCCTGCGAATCTTGCCGGATCTGCGCCGCCCAAATATACTGTGCGTTTGTACAGGTGCGACCTGAAAAGTCGCTGTTTCAACCGTCCTGCTTCCGGTAGGAAAGGATGACAGGACCTGCTGTTCTGCCAGCAGTAGCCTACCTGAACGTGCGTGGCTGGTAACGGCTGGGTGCGAAGCTTCAGGGACAAGGTACCGCGGTCGAAAGACCTAAATCATACCGCGAGGTATGAGGACCTCTGCGAGCATCACGCGGAGAGCTGGGCCTGGCTTGAATGGAAGATGGTTAACGTAAGTGAACCTTTGCAAGCGTCGTGAGCATACAGTCCAGCCAAAGATGCTGAAAGGCTGAGGGCAAAAGCTATGGGACCTGGTGTATCCCGTCTGGCTAGGGAGCACGCAGACGATAACGATCCCCGGCGTAAAGAAGGAACCTGGCCATTCTGTTGAAATTGCGGAACAGGGTAAGCCCGTCTATCTGCCCTCGGGCAGGTGGACCGTGAGGAACACTGTTGGGTAGGCGGGTAAAGGAGGCTGGAGAAAGTAAAGGCCGGGCTGTAATGGTCCGGATATGGGTGCAGGGTCACACCGGAGTCACCCAACGCGAAAGCGGGCAGACTTCCAGCTGGTTTCTCGTCACGAGAGCGTTTGCATAATCTTCGAAGGCAGGAAGGCAAATGAGCGGGCAGTCGACGTGTGCGCTTGCCGACATGACGACACCTTGGCACGGAATCGATTGGGCCGAGGCGTACAGGCATGTCAGGAGAATGCAGACCCGTATCGTGAAGGCGACTCAGGAAAAGCGCTGGAACAAGGTGAAAGCCTTGCAAAGGCTGCTGACCAGCTCGTTTTACGGCAAAGCGTTGGCCGTACGGCGGGTAACTGAAAACCAGGGCAAACGCACGCCCGGAGTGGATGGCGCAACATGGTCGACTCCGGAAACCAAGATGGACGCGGTGTATTCGTTGAAGAGGCGGGGGTATCAGCCTTTGCCGCTCAAACGGATATATATCCCGAAGAGTAACGGGAAAATGCGGCCCCTGAGCATCCCGACGATGCGGGACCGGGCCATGCAAGCCTTGTACTTGCTGGCGCTGGATCCTGTGTCCGAAACGGTCTCCGATGAACAATCGTATGGGTTCCGCAAGGCTCGCTCCACCCATGATGCGATCGCGCAGTGTTATTTGAACGCGCGCTATCACGGAAATCCGGACGACAGCAGAGGAGCGCGTCGCTCGGCGGAGTGGATTTTCGAAGCAGATATTCAAGGCTGCTTCGATAGCATCGACCATGACTGGTTGCTCGCCAATGTCCCGATGGACGCGAGCATATTGAGGAAATGGCTGAAAGCCGGTTACTTGGAAAGGAACGTATTCGCACCGACGCAGAAAGGAGCGCCGCAAGGCGGGGTCATCAGTCCGGTGCTGGCGAACTTTGCGCTGAATGGATTGGAACAGGCTCTCAGGGATGCACTCGGGAGCAAGGAACAATGCAAGAAGGCGAAAGTGAACCTGGTACGTTACGCGGATGATTTCGTCATCACGGGTGTTACCAGAGAATTGCTGGAAGAACGGATCAGGCCAGCGGTAGAGAAGTTCCTTGCTGGTCGTGGACTGTTGCTTTCACCCGAAAAGACGAAGATCAGTCACATCACGGAAGGGTATGACTTCCTTGGGCAGAACATCAGGCGATACAACAGCAAGCTGTTGATCAAGCCGTCCAGGAAGAACGTCAAGGCTTTCCTGCAGAAGGTGCGGGGTCTTGTAAGGGAACTATGTGCGGCGCCGCAGTTAAAGGTCATCGAGGTGTTGAATCCTGTGATCGATGGCTGGGCCAGGTATCACCGTCACGTGGTTTCAAAGCATACGTTTTCGAATGTGGACAACCAGATTTGGTACTGTTTGTGGCAATGGGCAAAACGCCGTCATCCGAACAAAATCAACAACTGGATAAAAGAGCGGTATTTCCACCGGATCGGAGAGCGAAGCTGGATGTTTGCAGTCCGAGTCGGTGGCCTGTCCGAGGAAGGCGAACCTGCGTACAAGGTGTTAAGGCACGCGGCAAAACTTCCGATAGAGCGTCATCAAAAGATCAAGGCGGATGCGAATCCCTACGATCCTGCTTGGGAAGAATACTTCGAGAAGCGTGCGGTCTGGCGTATGGAGCAATCGACCCAGGGCAGAAAAAGAATCGCCGACCTGTGGATGTCTCAGCATGGTCGATGCCTCGTATGTCACCAGTTACTGGAGGTCGGCGACATGCATGTGCATCACCTCATTGAGCGCTGCAAGGGCGGCAAAGAGATAGCGTCCAACGAGGTCCTGTTGCATGAAACTTGCCATAAGCAGGTGCATAGCCAGGGAATCAAGTTGGAGAAACCGGGTCCGGTAAAACGGGCCTTTGTAGAAACTTGAGCCGTATGCCGGGAAACTGGCACGTACGGTTCTGAGGGGGCGGGGCTGTGGAAACACAGCCTTGCTACCCGACTAATTGCTGAGCGGCCGATGGCAGAAGCCGGGAGAATCGGTTAATCTCCCCCGTGTCGTTTTCATTACCGCCGAGATCCTTATGCCCGCTACGCCCGAACCGCAACAAACCATCGCGCTGGTCGTGCGGCATCATACCGCCGGCATCGACGAGCCGGTGCAGGCCATCGTCGACTTCCTGCGCGGCGCCGGCTACCTGCCCGTGCTGGAGCTCGAGACCGCCGGCCACGTGAAGGTGGACGGCGTAGCCGCGATCACGGTGGCCGAGATCGGCGAACGCGCCAGCGCCGCCATCGTGGTCGGCGGCGACGGCACCATGCTGGGCATCGCGCGCCAGCTGGCCCGCTACAAGGTGCCCCTCATCGGCATCAACCAGGGCCGCCTGGGCTTCATGACCGACATCCCGATCGGCCGCATGATCCCCGCGCTGGCCGAGATCCTCAATGGCAAGGCCAAGGCCGAGGAGCGCACCCTGCTGGAGGCGCGCCTGGTCCGCGACGGCAAGGAGATCCACTGCTCGATGGCGGTGAACGACGTGGTGGTGGCGCGCGGCTCCGGCGCCGGCATGGCCGAGCTGAAGGTCACGGTGGACGGCGCCTTCATGTACAACCAGCGCTCGGACGGCCTGATCGTCTCCACGCCCACCGGCTCGACCGCCTACGCGCTGTCGGCCGGCGGCCCGCTGCTGCATCCGACCCTGGCCGGCATCGTGCTGGTGCCGATCGCGCCGCACGCGCTGTCGAACCGTCCGATCGTGGTGCCGGACACCAGCGACATCGTGGTCGAGATCATGAATGGCCGCGACATCAGCGTGAACTTCGACATGCAGACTTTTACCAGCCTGCAGCACGGCGACCAGATCATGATCTCGCGTTCGCCCGACACCATCACCTTCCTGCATCCCGAAGGGTGGAGCTACTACCACACCCTGCGCGAAAAGCTGCACTGGAACGAGTACCCGTCCAGCGACGGCAAGCTCAAATAAACACACAAGAATCCGATTTCAGGAGACCCGTTTCTTCATGTTGCGCCTACTTTCCATCCGCGACTTCGTCATCGTCGACACGATCGAACTCGAGTTCTCGAATGGCTTCACGGTCTTTACCGGAGAGACCGGCGCCGGCAAATCGATCCTGATCGATGCGCTGCAGCTGGCCCTGGGCGGACGCGGCGAAGCCAGCATGGTGCGCGAGGGCGCGGCCAAGGCCGACATCAGCGCCGACTTCGCCCTCACGCCGGCCGCCACCGCCTGGCTCGAACAGCACGAGTTCGGCATCGAGGAGGGCGGCGCGCTGCTGCGCCGGGTGATCGACAACGCCGGCCGCTCGAAGGCCTACATCAACGGCATCTCCGCCACCGCCGGCCAGCTGCGCGAGCTGGGCGAGCTGCTGGTCGACATCCACGGCCAGCACGCGCACCAGTCGCTGCTCAAGCAGGACGCCCAGCGCGCCCTGCTGGACAACCAGATCGCGGTGCGCAATCCCGAGTCCACCGCCCAGGTGCAGGCGGTTGCCAGCTGCTACAAGGCGTGGCGCGCGTTGGCCCGCCAGCGCGAGGAATTCGAGACCAATGCCAAGAACGTGCTGCTCGAACGCGAGCGGCTCGAATGGCAGGTCGGCGAGCTCGACAAGCTGGCCGTCAAGCCGGGCGAGTGGGCCGAGATCACCAACGAGCACAGCCGCCTGTCGCACGCCGCTAGCCTGCTCGAGGGCGCGCAGGAAGCGCTGAACGCCATCTCCGAAGCCGAGCACCCGATCCTGTCGCAGCTGTCCTCGCTGAACCAGAAGCTGGGCAAGCTGGCCGACGTCGATGCCGGCCTGCAAGCCGTGCTCGACTGCATGGAGCCGGCCCGCATCCAGCTGCAGGAAGCGGTGTACGCGCTGAACGACTACATCGACAAGGTCGAGCTCGATCCCGAGCGCCTGGCCCAGGTCGATGCGCGCATGGACGCGATCCACAGCACGGCCCGCAAGTTCCGCGTCACGCCGGACGAGTTGCCGGACGAGCACGCCACATTGAAGGCCAAGCTGCGCCAGCTGGCCGACGCCAGCGACGTCGAAGGCCTGCGCCGCCAGGAAGAGAAGGCGAGGGCCGTCTACCTGGAAGCGGCCGGCAAGCTGTCGGCCACGCGCCAGGAAGCGGCCAAGCGCCTGAGCGAGCAGGTCTCGGAAGCGATGCAGGAACTGTCGATGAGCGGCGGGCGCTTCGTGGTCGCGCTGAATCCCTGCGAGCCGGCGGTGTATGGCCTGGAGCAGGTCGAGTTCCTGGTCGCCGGCCACGCCGGCGTCGCCCCGCGTCCACTGGCCAAGGTGGCCTCGGGCGGCGAGCTGGCCCGCATCTCGCTGGCGATCGCCGTGATCACCTCGCACGCCACCACGGTGCCGACCCTGATCTTCGATGAGGTCGACACCGGCATCGGCGGCGGCGTGGCGGAAGTGGTGGGGCGGCTGTTGAAACGTCTCGGCCACAGCCGCCAGGTGCTGTGCGTGACCCACTTGCCGCAGGTGGCGAGCCAGGCCAACCAGCACTTCCAGGTGGCCAAGGGCGCGACCGGCGACGGCAGGACGGTCTCGCGCATCGATGTGCTCGACAAGAAGGAACGGGTGGAGGAAGTGGCGCGCATGTTGGGCGGCATCGAGATCACCGAGACCACGCGCAAGCACGCGCGCGAACTGCTGGCGTCCTGAAATTCGAGCAGGTAATTTAACCCGTCGTCCCCGCGCAGGCGGGACCCAATCTATGCCCTTCAAAAAAGAACCGCCGCATACCCACGGCACGATCGCCAAGAGCGCCGTCGTGCTGGTCAACCTCGGCACCCCCGACGCGCCCACGCGCAAGGCGGTGCGGCGTTACCTGAAGGAGTTCTTGTCCGACCCGCGCGTGGTGGAGATTCCGCGCGCGGTCTGGAACCTGATCCTGAAGCTCGTGATCCTGCCTTTCCGCTCGGGCAAATCGGCGCAGAAGTACGCGATGATCTGGACCCGCGAAGGCTCGCCGCTGAAGGTGTACACGGCCAGGCAGGCGGCGAAGCTGGGGGAACTGCTCGGCGAGCGCGGCCACGAGGACGTCGAGGTGGCGATGGCGATGCGCTACGGCTCGCCGGCGCTGCCGCAGGTGCTGGACGAACTGAAGGCGAGGGGGATCGAGCGCATCGTGGTGCTGCCGGCCTATCCGCAATACTCGGGCACGACCACGGCCTCGATCTGGGACGCCGTCTACGCCCACTACGGCCAGGTGCGCAACATCCCCGAGCTGCGCCTGGTCAAGCACTACCACGACCACGAAGGCTATATCGAGGCGCTCGCCGATTCCGTGCTGGCCTATTGGGAAAGCCACGGCCGCGGCGAAAAACTGGTGATGAGCTTCCACGGCGTGCCCAAGCGCACCTTGATGCTGGGCGATCCCTACCATTGCGAATGCCACCGCACCGCGCGCCTGCTGGCGGCGCGCCTGCGCCTGTCGCCCGAACAGTACGTGCTCACCTTCCAGTCGCGCTTCGGGCGCGCCGAATGGCTGCAGCCCTATACCGCGCCGACCGTGCAGCAGCTGGCGCGCGACGGCGTGAAACGCATCGACGTGATGTGCCCGGGCTTCACCAGCGACTGCCTGGAGACGCTGGAAGAGATCAATATGGAAGTGCGGCACGATTTCGAATCGAACGGCGGCCAGGAATACCACTACATTCCCTGCCTGAACGACAATCCAGCCTGGATCACGGGCTTGGCGGAGATCGCCGAGCAGCACCTGATCGGCTGGCCCACCATGATGAGCCCATCACAGCGCGAAGCCCGGCGCAAGGATGCCGAAACCGCCCGCGAGCATGCGGCCCGGCTAGGGGCGTAACGCCGGCGCCGCATGGGCACGGGATGCCCATGCGGCGCGTAGGAGGGCAGCCGTGCCCACGCGGACGAAGCTGTTAAAATGGCACGTTTTGCGGCGTCGCCCCGAGTTCCGCCAGGCAGATCGCTGCCAACGCGAGGGTGGTCCAGACCACCACGGCGCCGCTGATCAGATGCAGTCTCATGATCCGTTCCCCTGTTCCTGTTAAGAAACATGGTAGAACGATTAACTGCTGATGGGTTCTGCTGCCGCGTAAATCTTGTAACAAAAAACTACGCGATATGCACATGTTAGCCCTGCAATTCCCCTTGAAAAGTAGGGGGATCACCCCATATGCGGCCAGTGTGACAAGCAGGATAAGTCAATCAATCAGCCAAGTCCTTGATTCTAGGAGTTTTTTCGATGCACGACCAAGAAAACCAAGAGGTATCCAAGCAGCCGGAAGGTGCGAATGCAGCTGATCCTGCAGCCAACGCAGCGAATGCGGGCCAGGCGGCACCGGCCACGGAGCCGAGTCTCGAAGAACAACTGAGCGCGACGGAGGCCAAGCTGGCCGAGATGCACGATGCATTCATGCGCGCCAAGGCCGAAGCGGACAATATCCGACGCCGCGCCCAGGAAGATGTCAGCAAGGCCCATAAATTTGCGATCGAAAGCTTTGCCGAGGCCATGGTGCCGGTGCGCGATAGTCTCGAGATGGCCCTGAAGGTCGAAGCGCCCACCGTGGAGTCGATCAAGGAAGGCGTCGAGATGACCCTCAAGCAGCTCACCACCGCGTTCGAGAAGAACCGCCTGGTCGAAGTGATGCCGCAGCCGGGCGACAAGCTCGATCCGAACAAGCACCAGGCCGTGGCCGTCGTACCGTCCGAGCAGGAAGCGAATACCGTCGTCGCAGTGTTGCAAAAAGGCTATATGATCGCCGATCGCCTGCTGCGTCCGGCCATCGTGACTGCTGCACAGCCGAAATAAAAATTGTTGAGACTGCTCTCAAGCTCTTGAAAGCACGCAGTTTTTCCCTATATTCGACACATCTGAAAACTAAGTATTAAAAAGGAAAATATTATGGGCAGAATCATCGGTATCGACCTGGGCACCACCAATTCCTGCGTGGCGATCATGGAAAATGGTCAGCCCAAGGTCATCGAAAATGCTGAGGGCGCCCGCACGACGCCTTCCATCATCGCTTACCAGGAAGACGGCGAGATCCTCGTCGGCGCGCCGGCGAAACGCCAGGCCGTGACCAACCCGAAGAACACCCTGTTCGCCGTCAAGCGCCTGATCGGCCGCAAGTTCGACGAGAAGGAAGTCCAGAAGGACATCTCGCTGATGCCGTATTCCATCGTCAAGGCCGACAACGGCGACGCATGGGTGTCCGTACGCGACAAGAAGCTGGCACCGCCGCAGATCTCGGCCGAAGTGCTGCGCAAGATGAAGAAGACCGCCGAGGACTACCTGGGCGAAGAAGTCACCGAAGCCGTGATCACCGTGCCGGCCTACTTCAACGACTCGCAGCGCCAGGCGACCAAGGATGCCGGCCGCATCGCGGGCCTGGACGTCAAGCGCATCATCAACGAGCCGACCGCGGCCGCGCTGGCATTCGGCCTGGACAAGACCGACAAGGGCGACCGCAAGATCGCCGTGTATGACCTCGGCGGCGGCACCTTCGACGTGTCGATCATCGAGATCGCCGACGTCGATGGCGAGAAGCAGTTCGAAGTGCTGTCGACCAACGGCGACACCTTCCTGGGCGGCGAAGACTTCGACCAGCGCATCATCGACTACATCATCGACGAGTTCAAGAAGATCAACGGCCTCGACCTGTCGAAGGACCCGATCGCCCTGCAGCGCATCAAGGCCTCGGCCGAGCGCGCCAAGATCGAGCTGTCGTCCTCGCAGCAGACCGAGATCAACGAGCCGTACATCGCCATGGCGAACGGCGCGCCGGTCCACCTGAACCTGAAGATCACCCGCGCCAAGCTGGAAGCCCTGGTCGAGGAACTGATCAACAAGACCATCGAGCCGTGCCGCGTCGCGATCAAGGACGCCGGCGTGAAGGTCTCGGACATCGACGACATCATCCTGGTCGGCGGCATGACCCGCATGCCGAAGGTGCAGGAAAAAGTGAAGGAGTTCTTCGGCAAGGACCCGCGCAAGGACGTCAACCCGGACGAGGCCGTCGCAGTCGGCGCCGCGATCCAGGGCTCGGTGCTGGCCGGCGACCGCAAGGACCTGCTGCTGCTGGACGTGACCCCGCTGTCGCTGGGTATCGAAACCCTGGGCGGCGTGATGACCAAGATGATCCACAAGAACACCACGATTCCGACCAAGTTCTCGCAGGTGTTCTCGACCGCCGACGACAACCAGCCGGCCGTGACCATCAAGGTCTTCCAGGGCGAGCGTGAGATCGCCGCCGGTAACAAGGGCCTGGGCGAGTTCAACCTCGAAGGCATCCCGCCGGCACCGCGCGGCACCCCGCAGATCGAAGTGACCTTCGACATCGACGCCAACGGCATCCTGCACGTGGGCGCGAAGGACAAGGCCACCGGCAAGGAAAACAAGATCACCATCAAGGCCAACTCGGGCTTGTCGGAAGACGAGATCCAGAAGATGGTGAAGGACGCCGAGCTGAACGCGGAAGAGGACAAGAAGGTCAAGGAACTGGCCGAAGCCCGCAACCAGGGCGACGCGCTGGTGCACCAGACCAAGAAGTCCCTGACCGAGTACGGCGACAAGCTGGATGCCGGCGACAAGTCGAGCATCGAATCGGCCATCAGCAGCCTGGAAGGGGTGCTGAAGTCCGGTGACAAGGCCGAGATCGAATCGAAGATCGCCGCCCTGAACACCGCCGCGCAGAAGCTGGGTGAGAAGATGTACGCCGACCAGGGCCAGGCGGGTGCTGCCGGTGCGGCTGGCGCGCAACAGCCGGGTGCCGATTCGACGGCCAAGGCGGACGATGACGTGGTCGATGCTGACTTCAAGGAAGTCAAGGACGCCAAGTAATGTCACAATAGGGGGTTGCGGGATGGCCGATGTGGCCACCCGCCATCCCTCGCGGAACATCCCGAGCCGATGCGGCCATATGGCGCCCGGCTCGGTTTTTTTGCACAGATAGTTCAGTAGATAGAGCAAGGTGCCGACAAATGGCAAAGCGTGATTTTTACGAGATCCTCGGCGTCGCGAAGACTGCGTCGGAAGACGAGATCAAGAAGGCTTATCGCAAGCTTGCGATGAAGTACCACCCCGACCGCAATCCCGACAACAAGGAAGCGGAGGAGAAGTTCAAGGAGGTCAAGGAAGCCTACGAGATGCTGACCAATCCGGAGAAGCGCGAGGCGTACGACCGCTACGGTCACGCCGGCGTCGATCCGAACAGCGGCATGGGCGGCGGTTTCGGCGCCGGTGGCTTCGGCGATGCTTTCGGCGACATCTTCGGCGACATCTTTGGCGGCGGACGCGGTCGCGGCGCGGGTCCGCAGGTGTACCGCGGCGCCGACCTGCGCTACAACCTCGAGATCACGCTGGAGCAGGCAGCCGCCGGCTTCGACACCACCATCCGCGTGCCGAGCTGGGACAAGTGCGATACCTGCCACGGCAGCGGCGCCAAGCCGGGCACGCAGCCGGTCACCTGCTCGACCTGCCACGGCCACGGCCAGGTGCGCATGCAGCAGGGTTTCTTCTCGATCCAGCAGACCTGCCCGAAGTGCCACGGCAGCGGCAAGATCATTCCGGAACCGTGCGCGGCCTGCGGCGGCGCCGGACGCATCAAGCGCAACAAGACCCTGGAAGTCAAGATCCCGGCCGGCATCGACAACGGCATGCGGATCCGCTCCTCGGGCAACGGCGAGCCGGGTACCAACGGCGGGCCGCCGGGCGACCTGTACGTGGAGATCCACATCAAGCCGCACGAGGTGTTCCAGCGCGAAGGCGACGACCTGCATTGCGAAATGCCGATCTCGTTCACCAAGGCGGCACTGGGCGGCGAGATCGAAGTGCCGACCCTGGGCGGCAAGGTGTCCTTCACCATCCCTGAAGGTACCCAGACCGGCAAGACTTTCCGCCTGAAGGGCAAGGGCATCAAGGGCGTGCGCTCCGGCTACGCGGGCGACTTGTTCTGCCACGTGGTGGTCGAGACCCCGGTCAAGCTGACCGACAAGCAGAAAGACCTGTTGAAGGAATTCGAGCGCCTGACCAAGGAGGGCGGCTCCAAGCACAGCCCGCAGAGCAAGGGCTGGATGGATAAAGTGAAGGACTTCTTCGAGTAAGAAGTCCACAGACCGCTGAATGGTGCGAGCCTTCGGCGGTTTTTTTTGACTAGAATATAGCCGATTAAATAACGTCGTCCCCGCCTTCGCGGACGACGAGAATAGGAATTCTCATGGCAAAAACTCCCACCGGCCTCACCGCCGCCGACCTGTTCGAGCGTAACCGCAAGTGGGCCGCTGAAATGGTCCAGGAAGACCCGGGCTTCTTCAAGGACCTGGCTTCGCAGCAGTCTCCCGAATACCTGTGGATCGGCTGCTCGGACAGCCGCGTGCCGGCCAATGAACTCGTGGGCATGGCACCGGGCGAGCTGTTCGTCCACCGCAACATCGCCAACGTGGTCGTGCATTCGGACCTGAACGCGCTGGCCGTGCTGCAGTTTGCGGTCGACGTGCTGAAGGTCAAGCACATCATCCTGTGCGGCCACTACGGCTGCTCGGGCGTTGGCGCGGCCCTGAACAACGTCCGCGTCGGCCTGGCCGACAACTGGCTGGGCCACGTGCGCGACGTGCGTGAGAAACACGGCAAATACCTGGGCAATGTGGCCGGCCTGGCCGCCACCAACCGCCTGGTCGAGCTGAACGTGGCCGAGCAGATCATCAACATCGCCCAGACCACGGTCGTGCGCGATGCCTGGGAACGTGGCCAGGAACTCACCATCCACAGCTGGGTCTACGGCGTGCACGACGGCCTGTTGCGCGACCTCGGCATCACCGTCAGCAGCCACGAGGAGATCCAGCCGAAGCTGGAACGCGTCCTGCAGGGCTACCTGGACAGCGACGCGCGCAGCCAGGCCAGCAACCAGGCTAGCAACTAAGCAAGCAAAAGGAAGGGCGCCGTCAGAAGCGGTGGCGCAAACCCATCGCGAGCTGGCGGTTGCCCGTGCCCGGCTCCTCGCTGTTGCCTTCGGTGTAGGCCGCGCCATTGTGGTTGTGGATCACGCCGTAGGAAGCGTAGACGTCGCTGCGCTTCGAGAACGCGTACATGTAGGCGGCGCCCAGCTGCTGCGCATCCTGGTTGTGGATGCCGCGGTCGTCCATCCGCACATAGGTCAGCACGACGGTACTCACGCCGAACGGCACCGACGCTCCCAGCAGCATGTCCCGGCTGTCGGTCGACGCGATCGGCGGCGCGCCGCCGAACACCGCCGCGCCATTGTTCAGGGGCGCGCTGTTGCGCCCTTTGTTGATCTCGTAGCCGAAGTAGGTGCGCACCACCCCGAAGTCGTAGTTCGCGCCCAGCAGCAGATTGCGGGCCGGGTCAAGGCCGGTCAGGGTGGCGCTGTCGTTGTTCTTGCGGTGGTAGGCGATGCGGGCGGCGAGCGGGCCTTTGCTGTAGCCGAAGGAGCCGCCGAAGGCACGGTTGGCAGCGCTGTCGCCGGGAACTTCGCCAGCCACGTACATCAGGTCGCCGCTGAAGCCGTTCATGTCGGGGCTGCGGTACAGCACCGAATTCGAGGCCCGGAAGCCGGTTGGCGGCATCAGGTTATTGGAGCGGACGACGCCGTTGCGCAGCGGGTCGACCACCACGTTGAGCGTGGTGAACAGCGGCGTGTCCTGCAGGCCGGCGGAGACCGAACCGAAGCTGCCGCGCAGTCCGACGATCGACGTGCGGCCGAACAGGGTGTTGTTCTGGGTCGAGGTGCCGTTGTCGGCGTGGATGCCGCCTTCGAGCACGAAGAACGCGGCCAGCCCATCGCCCAGGTCTTCGGTGCCGCGGAAGCCCCAGCGGCTCTGGGTGGCCATGCCGCTGGTCACGCGGGTCGAGGTGCCGGCGATGCCGCCCTGGTCGACCGACACGCCCACGTCCATCACGCCATAGAAGGCGACCGAACCGTCGGCCAGCGCGTTGCCGCTACATAAAATCGCGCTGCACAGCATGGCGGCGCACGGCAGAGAGAATTTAGCTTTCATTATGTTGTTCTACTTTCTTCGTGGTTCTTTTAAGCGGCGGTGACGGTGGCACGTACGAGTTCCGGATCGGGGATCGGCTCGATCTTCCCGAGCACGAACACGAAGCAGATGATGCCGACGATGAGGATGACGCCGGCGACGAAGAAGGCATTGGTGAACGAGGCGGTGGCACCGACGATCATGCCGGTCACGATCGGCGCGGCCGCGCCCATCAGGTTGTTGGCGAAGTTCATGATGCCGCCGATGGTGCCGGCGCCACCCTTCGGTGCGATCAGGGAAGGCAGCGACCAGCCGACCGGCGCGGCCGAGGCCAGGCCGCCCAGCGCGATCGAGATCCAGAAGATGGCCCAGGCCGGATCGTTGGTCTGGGTGGCCCCGAACACCGCCAGGCCGAAGAACATGCCGACGATCAGCACGCCCTTGCGCACCTTCGATTCATCCTTGCCGCGCGAGATCAGGTGGTCGATCAGCCAGCCGCCGACGAACAGGTCGGTCAGGGTGGCGAAGGCCCAGGGGATGGCGGCGAAGCCGGCCGACTTGATGATGCTCATGTGCATCTGCTCGACCAGGTAGCCGGGCAGCCAGGTCAGGAACAGGTAAAAGGTGTAGCCGTAGGCCGCGAAACCGAGCGTCAGGCCCCATACCTTGGCCTTGGTCAGCAGGTAGCCCAGCATGTTGAGCGCGCCGGCATCGGCCGGGCCTTCGGGGGCGGCGCCGCCGCGCTGGATGTAGTCGAGTTCCGCTTTCGACAGGTTCTTGTCCGCGCTCGGGTCGCGGTACAGCACGTAGAAGGCGATGAAGTACAGGAAGCTCAGGGTCGCGGTGAGCGCGAAGCCCCAGCGCCAGCCGAAGGCCACCACCGTGACCGCCACCAGCGGCACGCCGATCACGTTCGAGAACTTGGCGGCGGCATCGAAGATCGCGGTGGCCAGGCCGCGCTCATTGCGCGGGAACCAGTAGCCGGTGGCCTTCGAGCTGACCGGGAAGGCCGGCGCCTCGGCCACGCCCAGCAGGATGCGCGCCACGAAGATGCCGGCGAAGCCGCTCGAGAATGCCGTAATGACCGAGGCGATGCCCCACAGGAAGGCGCCCCAGCGCCCGACCCGGGTCGGACCGAAGCGGTCCAGCACCATCCCGACCGGGATCTGCAGCAGCGAATACGACCACGCGAACGCGGAGAACAGCAGGCCCAGTTCGACGGCGCTCAGGTGGAACACGTCCTTGATCTGGGGCGCCGCGACCGACAGGCCGATGCGGTCGATGTAGTTGATCAGGACGCCGACGCCGAGCAGCGCGCCGATGCCCCAGCGGCGGCGGGGAATGCCTTGGTTTCTGGTTGATGCCATGCTTGTCTCCTGTGACAGGTGGGTAGGGTTCTAGCGACCCTCGGGGTGAAGGATTTCTTGGGTGAGTTCCGGAAGCGTCTTGCCGATGTCGAGCAGCAGGCCGGCTTCGTCCTGCTGCAGGGGTTCGAGGTCGCGTAGCTGGCTGTCGAGCAGCGAGGCCGGCATGTAATGGGCGGTCCGGGCCAGCATGCGCTGGGCGATCAGCTCGCGCGGCCCGCTCAGGTGGGCGAAGCGCAGGCCGGGATCGGCGGCGCGCAGCAGGTCGCGGTAACGGCGCTTGAGGGCCGAGCAGGCCAGCACCAAGCCTTCGCCGCGCGCGCTGGCGGCGGCGATCTCGGCCTGCAGGGTGCGCAGCCAGTCGGCGCGGTCGTTATCGTCGAGGGGAATCCCGGAAGCCATCTTGGCCACGTTCGATGCGCTGTGGTAGGCATCGCCTTCGAGGAAACGCACGTTCAGCGCATGCGCCAGCCGTTGCCCGACTTCGCTTTTGCCGCAGCCGGAGACGCCCATCACGACCCAGCGGGCCGGGGGCAGGGAAGAGTCGACGTTATCTTGCATATTTACAATACCGATCAGTAAGGATGTTTTGGTAGCGCTACCAAATTTTGGCCGAGTCTACGCCGATCAGATATTTTGTAAAGATATTTCTATGCTGCGGCGCAGCACATAACTGCGGCGGCGCTGGTGACGCGGCCGCGCCCTTTTCGAGTGGCGGCCGGGAGGAAGGATCAGGCGCTTTCTCGCGCCATCAAGGTAAAGCCGAGATCGATGCGGGTCGAGGAGGGGTGTTCGCCACGGATCACGGCACGCAGCAACTGGGCCGCTTCGAAGCCGACGCGGTAGCGCGGGGTGGCGATGGTGGTGACGGACGGGTTCATCCAGGCCGATACCGGCAGGTCGTTGAAGCCGCAGATGGCAACCCGGCCGGGGACGGCGATGCCGCGCCGCTGGCACTGGAAAATGGCGCCCTGGGCCAGGTCGTCGTTGCAGCAGAAGATCGCGTCGCAGTCGGGCGTCACCGACAGCATGCGGCCCAGCAGCTCGGCGCCGAGCGCGATGGTCGACGGGTCGCCGACCATCAGTTCGAGCTGAGGATCGAGGCGGCCGGCTTCCTGCAGCGCGCGGCGGTAGCCTTCCGCGCGTTTCAGCGTACGCTCGTCGCGCTGGGCGCCCATGAAGCCGATGCGCCTGTAGCCTTTATCGAGAAGATAGCGGGTCATCGTGTAGCCGGCCTGGAGCTGGGAAAAGCCGACCGACAGGGCATCCGGCGAACTCGCCAGGTCCATCATCGACACCACCGGCAATTTCGAAGAGGCGAGCAATTCCGTCACCCGTTTGCTGTGGGTCAGCCCGGACAGGAGGATGCCGTCCGGGTTCGACTGCATATAAGTGCCGAGCAGCTTTTCTTCTTCGGCATCGGAATAGCGGGTGTTGCCGATCAGGATCTGGTAGCCGTCCGCTTCGAGTGCGTCCTGGATGCCGGCCAGGACTTCGGTGAACACGGCGTTCGACAGCGAAGGCACCAGCACCACGATCACTTTCGACTGGCTCGATGCCAGGGCGCGCGCGGCGCGGTTGGGCACGTAGCCCAGTTCCGCCACGGCCTGGGCAACGCGCGCGCGCAGGGCCGGCGACACCATGTCCGGCTGGCTGATCGCACGCGACGCGGTCATGGTGCCGACGCCGGCCCGGGCCGCCACCTCGGCCAGCGTGACGCGGCCGCTGGCACGGCTGCGGGGACTCTCTGGTTTATTCATCTGGTGGTCAATGGACAGTTTTGGTAGCGTTATCAAGGTTTCGACGGTAGCCGGGCGCTGTATGATGGCCTTCCCGCGCATGCGAACACTTGTATTGGAGCACGATTATGGCAAATGATCCGGCACTTGGCGACCTGGCGCAGCTACGCGACATCGTGCGCCAGTTCGTCGACGAGCGCGACTGGGACCAGTTCCACTCGCCGAAGAACCTGGCCGCGGCGCTGACGGTGGAAGCGGCCGAGCTGCTGGAGCACTTCCAGTGGCTGCACAACGGCCGTCCCGAGGAACTCGGTCCCGCCAAGCTGGTGGAGGTGCGTCACGAAATGGCCGACGTGCTGGTCTACCTGGTGCGGCTGGCCGACAAGCTCGACGTCGACCTTCTTGGCGCCGTGCAGGAGAAGATGGTGCTCAACCGGGCCAAGTACCCGGCCGAGCAGGTGCGCGGGGATGCGCGCAAGTATCACGAGTACAAATCGTAGGGTGGGCACCCCGTGCTCACCCTACATCCCGCCAAGGTAATGGCTCAGCACCCCATCCGAACTCCCGATGCCGAGGATCTCCATCAGCCGCTCGAGTTCGACACCGATGTGCTCGCGCGCCTCGGTGTCTTCTTCCTGCACGAGTTCCAGCGATTCCTGGAACTGCTTGAGTACCCAGAACTTGGTCGGATGGGCCTCGACGCCCGCCAGCAGCCGGGTGGCCAGGTCGTCCAGCACCACCGCCAGGCGCTCGCGTTCCGGCGACGGGTTCTCGCCCGGCAGGTCGGCCAGCTTGGGACCCTCGCGGAAGGCGCGCAGCCGTTCGAGCGTGCGCGGCACGACGAACAGCGGCGCGTCCTGCACGAACTCGAACGGGTCGCCGTCCATGCTTACAGGCCGCCCAGGCAGATGTACTTGACGACCAGGTAGTCGTCCATGCCGTACTTCGAGCCTTCGCGACCCAGACCGGACTGCTTCACGCCGCCGAAAGGCGCGATCTCGTTCGAGATCAGGCCGGTGTTAACGCCCACCATGCCGGTCTCGATCTGCTCGGCCACGCGCCACACGCGGCCGATGTCGCGCGAGTAGAAATAGGAGGCCAGGCCATACTCGGTGTGGTTGGCCAGGGCAATCACTTCTTCCTCGGTCTTGAAGCGGAACAGCGGCGCCACCGGGCCGAAGGTTTCTTCGTCCGATACCAGCATGCTCGGCGTCACGTCGGCCAGCACGGTCGGCTGGAAGAAGCTGTGGCCGAGTTCATGGCGCTTGCCGCCCAGCAGCAGGCGGGCGCCTTTCGACAGCGCGTCGGCGATGTGGTTTTCGACCTTGACGATCGCCTTGTCCTCGATCAGCGGTCCCTGGTTCACGCCCGGCTCCATGCCGTTGCCGACCTTCAGTCCCTTGACCTTCTCGGTGAAGCGGCGCGCGAATTCGTCGTACACGCCGTCCTGTACGTAGATGCGGTTGGCGCAGACGCAGGTCTGGCCGGCATTGCGGTATTTCGAGGCGACCGCGCCTTCGACCGCGGCGTCGAGGTCGGCGTCGTCGAACACGATGAAGGAGGCGTTGCCGCCCAGTTCCAGCGACAGCTTCTTGATCGTCGGCGCGCACTGTTCCATCAGCAGGCGGCCAACCGGGGTCGAGCCCGTGAAGCTCAGCTTGCGCACGATCGGGTTGGCGCACATCTCGGCGCCGATCGCCTTGGCATCGCCGATCACGACCGAGAACACGCCTTTCGGCACGCCGGCGCGTTCGGCCAGCACCGCCAGGGCCAGGGCCGAGAACGGGGTCAGCTCGGCGGGCTTGAGCACGATCGGGCAGCCGGCGGCCAGGGCCGGAGCGACCTTGCGGGTGATCATCGCGGACGGGAAGTTCCAGGGCGTGATTGCGGCGCAGACGCCGATCGGCTCCTTGGTCACGATCAGGCGGCGGTCGCGCGCCGGCGATTCCAGCACGTCGCCCTCGATGCGCTTGGCCTGTTCGCCGAACCACTCGAAGAACGAGGCGGCATAGCTGACTTCGCCCTTGGCCTCGGCCAGCGGCTTGCCCTGTTCGGCGGTCATGATGGCTGCCAGGTCGTCCGCGTTTTCCAGCATCAGGTCGTTCCACTTGCGCAGGACCAGGGCGCGTTCGCGCGCGGTCTTCTTGCGCCATGCCGGCCAGGCGGCGTTCGCGGCCTCGATCGCGCGGCGGGTTTCCTGCGCGCCCATGTGCGGCACGGTGCCCAGCGATTCGCCGGTGGCCGGGTTGATGACCTTGACGGTTTGCCCCTCGGCAGCGTCGCACCATTCGCCGTCGATATACGCTTGCTGGCGCAGCAGGGAAGGATCTTTCAGGTTCAGCATGGTTTCCTCGTGCTTGTTCGTATAGAAGGCAAAGATACCACGCAATTCGCTACGTCGTCCCCGCGCAGGCGGGGGACCCATGCTGAGATTCCGGGAATGTTAGCGGCAGCAAATCGGGACGCGGGTCATGGCTCCCCACCTGCGGGGGACGACATGTGGGCGGTCGAACGCTGCCGTTTGTGTTGGCATGGTTCTCGAGTTGACGATAAGCTTTTGCTAGCGGTTTCTGAACAGAGGAACCTATCCCCCTAGCAGATTTTATCGATGCGCAGCGGAAATTCATGCGCCTCTTGATCTGGATTAACGGCCACCCGCATTCGGATCAGATTGCAGTATGATGGTCCGTGTGCGCCTCACTTCAAGGTAGAGACCATGCGCCCGATCGTTATCGTCCCCGCTTGCACCCGCGATTTCGGAGAACATCCGTATCACGCGGCCCAGCACAAGTATATCGACGCAGTCGTCATCGGCGCCGATTGCGCCCCCATGATCCTGCCGTCGCTGGGGGAGGCGCTCGACCTGGAAACCATGCTCGATCTGTGCGACGGCATCATGCTGACCGGATCGGCATCGAACGTTCATCCCAGCTATTACTCCGAGGAAGTGCTCGACCCGAGCCTGCCGCAGGATCCGGCGCGCGACCAGACCACGCTGCCGCTGATCCGGCAGGCGGTCAAGCGCGGCATCCCGATCATCGCGATCTGCCGCGGCTTCCAGGAGATGAACGTGGCGCTTGGCGGCAGCCTGTACCAGGCGGTGCAAACGGTGCCGGGACACTTCGACCACCGCGAGAATCCCGAGCTGGGGATGGACGAGCAGTACGGCGACGCGCACAAGATCAGGATCATGCCAGGCGGGATGCTGCATGGCATCCTCGGGGCGGACGAAATCCCCGTTAACTCCCTGCACGGCCAGGGCGTCCACGAACTGGCGTCCGGCCTGACGGTCGAAGCGGTGGCCGAGGACGGGCTGGTCGAGGCGTTTTCGGTGTCGATCTCGCCGGGCTTCACCCTGGCGGTCCAATGGCACCCGGAATGGCGCATCGCCCACAATCCGCACTCGATGAAAATGTTCGGCGCATTCGGCGACGCCTGCCGCGCCCGCTTTCAGGCCAAGAAACGGAAGAACTTATGACCGCCTATGAAAAATGGGCGGCCCGCTCCGTCCCATAGCGCCCCTGTTCAGACAAGCCCGCGCGCCGCGGGCTGCGTTTGCGCGCCCGCGACCCTTCAACGAACAGAGGAATCACCATGGCAATCCGCGACAATTTTTCTTATAACGACATGGACGAGTGGCTCAACGGCAAGAGAGTCACCGAAATCGAATGCCTGGTCCCCGACCTGACCGGTGTTGCCCGTGGAAAGATTTTGCCACGTGTAAAATTTACCGAAGACCGGGGCATGCGCCTGCCGGAAATCGTGCTGGGCATGACCGTCACCGGCAATTCGCCCGAGGACGACGACGCCTTCGACCGCGCGATCTCGACCACCGACCGCGACATGATCCTGAAGGCCGATCCGGGTACGATCACGATGGTGCCATGGGCCGTCGATCCGACCGCGCAAGTCATCCACGACTGTTATTTTTCCGACGGCCGCCTGGTCGACTTCGCCCCGCGCAGCGTGCTGCGGCGCGTGCTGAAACTCTACACGCAGAAGGGCTGGAAGCCGCTGGTGGCGCCGGAACTCGAGTTCTACCTGACGGCCAAGAACATCGACCCCAACCTGCCGCTGGCCGCGCCGATCGGCCGCAGCGGGCGGTCCGAGACCAGCCGCCAGGTCTACAGCATCGACGCCGTCAACGAATTCGACCCGCTGTTCGAGGACATCTACGACTACTGCGACATGATGGGCCTGGACGTCGACACCCTGATCCACGAGATCGGCGCCGGACAGATGGAGATCAACTTCCAGCACGGCGAACCGCTCGGGCTGGCCGATAAAGTCTTCTACTTCAAGCGCACGCTGCGCGAGGCAGCGCTCAAGCACGACATGTACGCCACCTTCATGGCCAAGCCGATGGCCGGCGAACCGGGTTCGGCGATGCACGTGCACCAGAGCGTGGTCGACGGCGAGACCGGCCAGAACATCTTCAGCAAGGAGGACGGCTCGCCGTCCGAGCTGTTCCGCTGGTATGTGGGCGGCCTGCAGAAGTACATGCCGTCGGCGATGGCGATCGTCGCGCCCTACGTAAACTCCTACCGCCGCATCGTGCGCCGCGCCGCCGCGCCGATCAATTTGCAGTGGGGCGTGGACAACCGCACGGTCGGCATCCGCGTGCCGGTATCGGGCTCGCAGGACCGGCGCGTCGAGAACCGCGTGATCGGCGCCGACGCCAACCCGTATCTGGCCCTGGCCGTGACCCTGGCCTGCGGCTACCTCGGCATCCAGGAGCAGCTCGAACCGACCCCGATGGTCGAGGGCAGCGCCTACAAGATGGCCGTGGAACTACCGCAGGGCCTGCCGGAAGCGCTGACCCTGCTGCGCCGCGAAGACCGCCTGCGCGACATCCTGGGCGAGCGCTTCATCGACGTGTATTCCGCGGTCAAGGAACTCGAGCACCAGGAGTTCATGACCGTGATCAGCCCGTGGGAACGGGAACATTTACTGCTCCATGTGTAAAGAACGGATAACAATGGGAGTCCATCATGGCAAGCGACATCATTGCGGGGGCAGACGTGCTCGCGCCGGTCCGGGAGGTCGACAGCCCGGGATTTGAGACGTCGGGTTTTGACACGCGCGCACTGCAGGAGCTCGACAGCGCGCACTACCTGCATCCCTTCACCGACCACGGCGCGCTGCGCGAACGCGGCGCGCGCGTGATGGTGCGCGGGGACGGCATCTATCTGTGGGATTCGGACGGCCACAAGGTCATCGACGGCATGTCGGGCCTGTGGTGCGTGAACGTCGGCTACGGCCGCGCCAGCATGACCGCCGCCGTCGCCAGGCAGATGGACACGCTGCCCTTCTATAACAGCTTCTTCAATACGACCAACGTGCCGGCGCTGATGCTGGCGGCGCGCCTGGCCGGGCTGGCGCCGCCGGGCATCGAGCACGTGTTCTTCACCGGTTCCGGCTCGGAAGCCAACGACACCATCGTGCGCATGGTGTGGCGCTACTGGCAGCTGATGGGACAGCCGCAGCGCCAGGCCATCATCAGCCGCCGCAACGCCTACCACGGCAGCACGGTCGCCGGGGCTTCGCTGGGCGGGATGGCGGGCATGCATGCGCAGGGCGCGCTGCCGATCCCCGGCATCCACCACATCGGGCAACCGCATTTCGCCGAGCACGGCCAGGGCATGAGCGAGGCCGAGTTCGGCCTGCGCGCGGCCGGCTGGCTGGAAGAGAAGATCCTCGAACTGGGGCCGGAGAATGTCGCCGCCTTCATCGGCGAGCCGGTGCAGGGCGCCGGCGGCGTGATCATCCCGCCGCCGACCTACTGGCCCGAGATCCAGCGTATCTGCGACAAGTACGGCATCCTGCTGGTGTCCGACGAGGTAATCTGCGGCTTCGGCCGCCTCGGCACCTGGTTCGGCTGCCAGCTGATGGGCTTCCGGCCCGACCTGATCGCCTTCGCCAAGGGCGTGACCTCGGGCTACGTGCCGCTGGGCGGCGTGCTGGTAGGCAGCCGCGTGGCGCACGTGCTGGTCGAGAAGGGCGGCGACTTCAACCACGGCTTTACCTATTCCGGCCATCCGGTCACTTGCGCGGCGGCCCTCGAGAACCTGCGCATCATGATCGACGAGGGCCTGGTCGAACGGGTGGCGCTGGAGACCGGGCCGCACCTGAAAGCGGCGTTCGCGGCACTGGCCTCGCACCCGCTGGTCGGGCATGCCGAAAGCATCGGCATGGCGGCGGCCCTGAACCTGGTGCGGCGCAAGGGAAGGACCGTGCACGACTGCGAAGCCTTCGCGCCCGGGCTGGCGGTGGGAATGGTATGCCGCGGGCACATGTTCGACAACGGCGTCATCATGCGCGCGGTGGGAGACCGGATGATCGTGGCGCCGCCGCTGGTGATGACCTGTGCGCAGATCGACGAGATGGTGGAGCGGATCAGGTTTTGTCTGGACCTGACCTTGGAAGACGTGGAACGGCGAGGATGGAGGTAGGGTGGGCACACCGTGCCCACCCTACGTGTTTAGACGCTCACTGCCGTCTTGTGCGGCTCATGCCGGTTCTTCAGCACCTGCGGCGCCAGCGAGCCCGCGATCATGCCCGCGAACGCCGCGATCAGGCCCGCCAGCTGGCCGGGGAAGGCTTCGCCCAGCGAGGAGATCTGCGGGAAGTACACGATCCAGGTGGTGATGCCGGCCGCCAGCGACAGGATCGCGCCCTGGGTGGTGGCGCGCTTCCAGTACAGGCCCATCACCAGCGGCACGAAGGCGCCGACCAGGGTCACCTGGTAGGCCGAGGACACCAGGTCGTAGATCGAGGTGCCCTTCATCGCGACCGCATAGGCCAGCACCATGGCCGCGAACACGACGATGGTCACGCGCATGGCCAGCAGCTGCTGGCGGTCGGTCATGCCCGGACGCAGGTTCTTGAGGATGTTCTCGGTGAAGCTGGTCGACGGCGCCAGCAGTGTGGCCGAGGAGGTGCTCTTGATCGCCGACAGCAGGGCGCCGAAGAACAGGATCTGCATGATGAGCGGCATGCGGGTCATCACGAAGGTCGGCAGCACGCGCTGGTAGTCGCTCTTGGCCAGCTCCATCGCTTCGTTGCCCATCACGATCACGGCGCAGGCGACGATGAACATCGGCACCGCGGCGAACAGGATGTAGCTGGCGCCGCCGATCACGGCGCCGGCGCGCGCGGTCGGCGCATTTTTCGCCGACATCACGCGCTGGTACACGTCCTGCTGCGGGATCGAGCCCAGCATCATCGTCACGGCCGAGCCGACGAAGAAGGCGACGTCGGTGAACTTCGCCTTCGGCAGGAAATTCCACAGGTCCTTCTGCTGAACCATGTGCAGCACGGCGTCGCTGCCGCCCGCCAGTTTCGACGAGAAGAAGGCGATGATGGACAGGCCCACCACCAGCACGATCATCTGGATGAAGTCGGTGATCGCCACCGCCAGGAAGCCGCCCACGACCACGTAGATCAGCACGGCGAGCGTGCCGACGATCATGCCGGCGGTTTCCGACATCGCGCCGCCGGTCAGCACCGAGAACACCAGGCCCAGCGCGGTGATCTGCGCCGCCACCCAGCCCAGGTAGGACAGGATGATGGCGGCCGAGCAGAACACTTCGATGCCCTTGCCGTAGCGGGCGCGGTAGTAGTCGCCGATGGTCAGCAGGTTGAGCTTGTAGAGACGGGCGGCGAAGAACAGGCCGACCAGGATCAGACAGGTGCCGGCGCCGAACGGGTCTTCGACCAGCGCGCCCAGGCCGCCCTGCACGAACTTGGCGGGAATGCCCATCACGGTCTCGGCGCCGAACCAGGTGGCGAAGGTCGTGGTGATCACCATGATCAGCGGCAGGCTGCGGCCGGCCACGGCAAAGTCGGCGGTATTCTTGATCCTCGTACCGGCCCAGACGCCCAGGCCGAGCGTTCCCAGCAGATAGAGCACGACAGACGAAATCAGGATGGTGTTCATTGCACTTGTGCTCCGGGCGAAAGAGGAATTTCGGGCGGGAAAAATTCGCGATTATAGCGGCATAAATCGGCAATCGGATCGATTTTGTTTGCTAGTATCGACCAGACAACAGCAACGCATCCAGAAGGAGACAAGATGACGTCGAACTCATGGCATGAACGCTCCAAAACAGTGCACATCGACGGCCGCGCGGTCATCGAAGGCAAGCGTATCGACGCGGCGTCCGGCGCCCGCTTCGACTGTATCTCACCGATCGACGGACGCAAGCTCGGCGAAGTCGCGCGCTGCGGCCTTGACGACGTCGATGCCGCCGTCGCCAGCAGCCGCGCCGCCTTCGAGGACGGCCGCTGGTCCGGCAAGGCGCCGGCCGAGCGCAAGCGCGTGCTGATCCGCTTTGCCGACCTGATGCTGGCGCACAAGGACGAGCTGGCCCTGCTGGAAACCCTCGACATGGGCAAGCCGATCCGCTACAGCCGCAGCGTCGACGTGCAGCTGGCCCAGAACTGCATCCGCTGGTACGGCGAGGCGATCGACAAGCTGTACGATGAAATCGCGCCGAGTCCGCAGGACAGCCTGGCCCTGGTCACGCGCGAGCCGGTCGGCGTGGTGGCCGCCATCATCCCCTGGAACTACCCGATGCTGATGGCCGCCTGGAAAATCGGCCCGGCCCTGGCCGCCGGCAACAGCCTGGTGCTGAAACCCTCGGAAAAGGCGCCGCTGACCGCGCTGCGCCTGGCCGAGCTGGCACTGGAAGCCGGGGTGCCGGAAGGCGTGTTCAACGTCCTGCCCGGCTATGGCGACGAAGCGGGCAAAGCCCTGGGCGTGCACATGGACGTCGACTGCATCGCCTTCACGGGTTCGACGCGCGTCGGCAAGCAGATCCTGCAGATGGCGGGCCAGTCGAACCTGAAGCGGGCCTGGACGGAGCTGGGCGGCAAATCAGCGAACATCGTCTGCGCCGATTGCCCGGACCTCGACGCGGCGGTGGCCGGCGCGATCGGTTCGATCTACTTCAACCAGGGCGAAAGCTGCAACGCGCCGTCCCGCCTGTTCGTCGAGGAATCGATCCGCGAGGCCTTCCTCGACAAGGCCATGGCCCTGATGCCGAAGTACGCGCCGGGCGACCCGCTGGACGAATCGACCGTGATGGGCGCGATCGTCGACGCGGTCCAGATGAAGACGGTGCTCGGCTATATCGAAGACGGCAAGGCGGCCGGCGCGCGCCTGCTCGCGGGCGGGCGCGCCGCACGCGCGGAGACGGGCGGCCTGTACATCGAGCCGACCCTGTTCGACGGCGTCGACGCCGGCATGCGCATCGCGCGCGAGGAGATCTTCGGGCCGGTGCTCTCCGTGCTGTCGTTCACCAGCCTGGACGAGGCGGTGCGCCAGGCCAACGGCACGCCCTACGGCCTGGCGGCGGCAGTCTGGACGTCGGACATGAGCAAGGCGATCCGCACTGCCCGCAGGCTGCGCGCCGGCACCGTGCACGTGAACCAGTACGACAGCGACGACATCACCGTGCCCTTCGGCGGCTACAAGCAGTCGGGCAATGGCCGCGACAAGTCGCTGCACGCGTTCGACAAGTACACGGAGCTGAAGACGACCTGGATACAAATTTGAAGAGACGGAGCGCTGCGATCGGCCTGCTGTCCTGATACGTCGTCCCCGCGAAGGCGGGGATCCAAATTTGCGTGAACGTTGTTAGCAAACGCTAGGGGGCGTAAGGCCCTTGGGTTCCCGCCTGCGCGGGAACGACGGTGTGTGTCTCGCGCGCGCAGTGGCGGCGCCTGGTGCTATATTTGACCCGCATCGGGGCAAGGCGGAGTCGATGATGAGCGAGGCGAGCGGCGGTTCGATGCGGGATTTTCTGCGTGACCACAACATCCACGAGGTGGAGTGCGTGATCGCGGACATGACCGGCATCGCCCGCGGCAAGATCCTGCCGAAAGACTTGTTCCTGTCCGGCGAGCACATGCGCCTGCCCAAAAGCGTGCTGCTGAACACGGTCCACGGCGAACAGCCGAACAATATGCCTTACGTCGGCGCGATCGACCCCGACATGGTCTGCGCGCCCGATCCCGCCACCATGCGGGTCGTGCCCTGGGCCACCGAGCGGGTCGCCTGCGTGATCCACGATTGCCAGAACTTCGACGGCAGCCCGGTCGAGCTGGCGCCGCGTTCGGTGCTGCGGCGGGTGCTGGCCAAATTCCGCGAACGCGGCTGGAAACCGGTGGTGGCGCCCGAGATGGAGTTCTACCTGGTCGCGCGCAACACCAACCCGCACGAACCCTTGAGCCCGCCGACCGGCCGCAGCGGCTTTACGGAGCAGGGGCGGCAATCGTATTCGATCGACGCCGTCAACGATTTCGACCCCTTCTTCCTGGAACTGTCCGCCTTCTGCAAGCAGCACGAGCTGGGCGTCGAAACCCTGATCCACGAGGCGGGTGCCGGCCAGATGGAGATCAATTTCACGCACGGCGACGCGCTCGAACTGGCCGACCGCGTGTTCCTGTTCAAGCGCGCGGTGCGCGAGACCGCCCTGCGGCACGGCATCTTCGCCACCTTCATGGCCAAGCCGATGGAAACCGAGCCGGGCAGCGCCATGCACGTGCACCAGAGCGTGGTCGACCTCGCCACAGGCCGCAACATTTTCTCGAACGAGGACGGCAGCGAGAGCACCTTGTTCCGTCAATTCATCGGCGGGCTGGAAAAATACGTGCCCCCAAGCACCTTATTATTCGCGCCCCATGTCAATTCCTTCCGGCGCCTGTCGCGCTTCCAGTCGGCACCGATGAACGTGCACTGGGGCTACGACAACCGTACTTGCGGCATCCGCGTGCCGAATTCGACGCCGGCCAGCCGCCGGGTCGAGAACCGCGTGCCGGGCGTGGACGTGAACCCGTATCTCGCGATGGCGGCCACCCTGGCCTGCGGCTGGCTCGGCATGACGGAAGGGCTGCAGCCGGCCGCGCCGACCGCGGAGAGCGCCGAGCACGTCCACGGCGAACTGCCGCGCAACCTGGAAGACGCGATCTTCCAGCTGCGCGCCTGCCCGGCACTCGGCGCGATGCTGGGGCCGCTGTTCGTGGCGGCGTTTTGCGAGGTCAAGGAGCTGGAGTTCGCGACGTTTTCGCGGGTGATCAGTTCGTGGGAGAGGGAGCATTTGATGCTGCTGGTGTAATGCTCCGTATGCCAGGGCAGCGTCACGCGGGCGTCAGCGATATTCGCGCAACACGGTATAGCCGCCGCCATCGCCCGGCCGCGATTCCACCAGCGTGTAGTGGTCGACCTGCCAGTCGATCGGCGGTCCATTCTGCGGAATCTCGGCACCGCGCGCGCGCCGCGCCATGGTCACGTGCGGCCGGTAGGTGCGCGCCTCCGGCTGCAGGCCAAGGCCGGGCAGGGCCGCCGACAGTGCCGCATGCAGGTCGAGCAGCTCCGGCGGCGGCGAAGGCGGCGACAGCACCGCGATCCCGTTGTGCCACAGTTCGGCCACGCCCAGCTGCAGCCGGAACGGCGAAAACGGCACCGCCAGGCCATCGAGCAGCGCAGGGAGCGAGTCGCTCGGCTGGTTGCCGAGGAAGTGCAGGGTCAGGTGCAGCTTGTCCGTGTGGACCGGCGCCGCGCCGCGCGGCCAGTCCCACAGGTCGCGCCACTCGCGCAATTGATGGCGCACGCCCGGATCGGGCCAGAGCGCCAGGAATAGTCGAGTGGTGCCCATCGTCAGAAGCAGTGTTCCGGCGCCGGGAAGCTGCCGTCCTTGACCGCCGCCACGTAGGCTTCGACGGCGGCGTCGATGCTGGTTTGTCCCTCCATGAAGTTCTTCACGAAGCGCGCCTTGCGGCCCGGGAAGACGCCCAGCAGGTCGTGCATCACCAGCACCTGGCCGGAGCAGTCGGGGCCGGCGCCGATGCCGATGGTCGGCACGTGCAGCAGCTCGGTCACTTCCTTGCCCAGCGCCGCCGGCACCGCTTCCAGCAGCACCATCGCCGCGCCGGCGTCCTGCAGCGCCCGCGCATCGCGCTTGAGTTGTTCCGCACCTTCATCGGTCTTGCCCTGCACCTTGTAGCCGCCCAGCTGGTGCACGAACTGCGGGGTCAGGCCGATGTGGGCGCACACCGGAATGCCGCGCTCGGTCAGGAAGCGTACGGTGTCGGCCAGCCAGGCGCCGCCCTCGATCTTGATCATCTGGGCGCCGGCCCGCATCAGGGCGGAGCAGCTGTCGTAGGCCTGCTGCTTGGTGCCGTAGCTGCCGAAGGGCAGGTCGGCCAGCACGAAGGCGTGCTTGCGGCCGCGCACCACGGATGCCGTGTGGTAGGCGATGTCGGCCACCGTTACCGGCAGGGTCGAGTCGTAGCCGGCGCATACCATGCCCAGCGAGTCGCCGATGAGCAGCATATCGACGCCGCAGCGGTCCATCAGCGATGCGAAGCTGGCGTCATAGCAGGTCAGCATGGCGATCTTCTGGCCGGCCGCGCGCATCGCCAGCAGCGAAGGCAGGGTCACGGCCTTGCGGGCCGGTTGTTCCGGGGTAGAAGTGTCCTTGCCCTGCAAATATCCGCTCATATTAATCCTTTGCAAATCGTAAAAAAGCCGCCGGGAACATGCACCGACGGCGTAGTGTAATGCCAACACAGGATTCCTGCCGGGGGTGCCCCGACCAGGCACACCGGCTAGGTGATCGCCTGCTGCAGGATCGTCATTTCAGTTTTTCGATGCCTTGGTCCGCGACGCCGGGCAGCAGGTCCGCCGCGCGTCCGCGGCCGGGAATGTGGAGCCCCGGCGCGAGTTCGGCCAGCGGCGCCAGCACGAAGGCGCGCTCGTGCATGCGCGGGTGCGGGACCACCAGGGTAGGGGCCTCGTCGATGAGCTCATCGCCGTACAGCAGCAGGTCGAGGTCGAGGGTGCGCGGGGCGTTGCGGTAGGGGCGCTCGCGGCCGTGGGCCTGCTCGATATCGTGCAGTGCGGCCAGCAGTGCACGGGCGCTCAGCGAGGTATCGACTTCGGCCACGGCGTTGATGTAATCGTCGCCGCAGGAATCGATGGGCGCAGTGCGGTACAGCGAGGAGGCGCGCAGCAGGCGCACGCCCGGCACCCATGCCAGGCGCTCCAGTGCATCGAGCACGTTCGTCTGGGCGTCGCCCAGGTTGGCGCCGATGCCGACCCAGGCGCTCATTCGCTGTCGGGGGCCGCGGACTGCGGCGCGCCGGAATCGAGCGGGAACGCGCTTTCCCCTTCGGTCTTGCGCGGACCGCGGCGGCGCGGGCGCTTCTTCTGGGCGGCGGCGCCCTGCGGTTCGCGCGCGGAGCTGATCAGGCGCTCGCGCTCGTTGACGTCGGCGCCGTAGAAGGTGGCCCACCAGTTGCCCAGTTCCGCATCGAGCTCGCCGGATTCGCAGCGCAGCAGCAGGAAGTCGAAGCCGGCACGGAAGCGCGGGTGCTCCAGCAGTTTATAGGGCGACTTGCCGGTGCGGCGTTCGAAGCGCGGCTGCATCGCCCAGATGTCGCGCATGTCGGTGGCGATGCGGCGCTGCAGGGCCAGGCTGTCGGTCTGGTTGTCGAGCACGTCGTCGGCGGCCAGGTGCAGGGCCGGGATCGGCGCTTCGCCGGCGGCGCGGTAGGCGTTCCACTTTTCCAGCACCTGGTGCCACAGCAGGGAGGCGAACAGGAAGCCGGCCGAGACGCCCTTGCCGGCCCTGACGCGGGCGTCGGTCGATTCCAGCGCCAGGGTCACGAACTTCATGCCGATCGGCTGTTCCAGCACCACGTCCAGCAGCGGCAGCAGGCCATGGTGCAGGCCGGAGGCGCGCAGCTCCTTCAGGCAAGCCAGCGAGTGGCCGGACTGCAGCAGCTTGAGCATCTCGTCGAACACGCGCGCGGCCGGCACGTTGTTGATCAGGGGTGCCATCACCGGGATCGGCGCGCGGGTGGCCGGCTCGATCGTGAACTGCAGCTTGGCCGCGAAGCGCACCACGCGCAGCATGCGCACCGGGTCTTCGCGGTAGCGCGCTTCCGGCTGGCCGATGATGCGCAGGACCTTGTCGCGGATGTCCTGGATGCCGCCGTGGTAGTCGAGCACCGACTGGGTGGCCGGGTCGTAGTACATGGCGTTGATGGTGAAGTCGCGCCGCTCGGCATCCTCGTGCTGCGGGCCGAAGTCATTGTCGCGCAGGACCCGGCCATGCTCGTCCTTCGGCGCGTTGACGGCGGCGTTGCCGCGGAAGGTGGTCACCTCCAGCAGCTCCTGGCCGAACATCACGTGCACGATCTGGAAGCGGCGGCCGATGATGAAGGCGCGCCGGAACAGCTTCTTGACTTCCTCCGGGGTGGCATCGGTGGCGATGTCGAAGTCCTTCGGCTTCACGCCCAGCAGCAGGTCGCGCACGGCGCCGCCGACGACAAAGGCCTTGAAGCCGGCTTCCTGCAGGGTCTGGGTAACGCGCACCGCGTTGGATGAGACGAGCCTGGGGTCGATGCCGTGCACCTCCGGGCCGAGGATCACGGGCTGGGTGGGGTCGCGCTGGTCTTTCACGCCAAGGATTTTACGGATGAATTTTTTAATCATTGAACAGATGGAGTAAAGGCCAGCCAAGGGTGCTTGCGTGTTCGGCCAGACGGTCGCTCGGGTTGGTCGCCACCGGGTGCGAGACGACGGACAGCAGCGGGATATCGTTGTGCGAGTCGCTGTAGAAATAGCTGCGCTCGAAAGCGCCGAAGGGCTTGCCCAGTCCTTCGAGCCAGGCATGCATGTGGGTGACCTTGCCGTGGCCCTGGGTAGGGGTGCCGAGCAGTTTGCCGGTCGGGTGGCCGCGTTCGTCGAGTTCCGGGCGTGCCGCGATCAGGTGTTCCACGTTCAGCGCGCGCGCGATCGGCGCCGTCAGCCAGCCGTTGGTGGCGGTGATGATGGCGACCAGGTCGCCGGCGTCGCGGTGGCGCCGCAGCAGTTCCACCGCGCGCGGGCGGATCGCCGGCTCGATCACTTCGCGCATGTACTGCGCGTGCAGGTCCTTCAGGTGCGCGGGGTCGAAGCCGGCCAGGGTGCCGAGCGCGAACTCCAGGTATTCAACCGGGTCGAGGGTGCCGGCCTGGTACTGGGCGAAGAATTCTTCGTTGCGGCGCTGGTAGGCGTCGCAGTCGACCACCCGGTGGCGCACCAGGAACTGGCCCCATTCGAAGTCGGAATCGATGGGAAGCAGGGTATGGTCGAGGTCAAACAGCGCAAGGTTGCTCATTCTTTTAAATCGGTGTGCGGGTTTCCCTGAAGCAGCAAGTCACGCAGCAGCGGCAGCGTGACCGGACGCTGGGTCTCGAGCGAGTATTGGTCGAGTGCATCCAGCATGGTCGACAGGGAGCGCATGTCGCGCTTGAAATGGGACAGCAAGTAGGGTAACACGCTGGCCGACAGCGTCAAACCGCGCGCCTCGGCGGCCTGGGTGAGGGCGGCGATCTTCTCGTCGTCCGACAGGCCGTGGATCTGGTACACCAGGCCCCATCCCATGCGGGTACGCAGGTCCTCGCGCACCGGCAGCACGGCCGGCGGGACCGGGCCCGTGCAGACCATGTAGGCGCCGTGTTCGCGCACCTGGTTGAACAGGGCGAAGGCGTCGATCTGCTGCTGCGGCGACAGGCGGTCGATGTCGTCCACCAGGTAGAGGCTGACGTCGGGCGCGTAAGTGAATTGTTCCGTGGAGGCATCGAACGCGATATAGCGCGAACCCGGGGTGGCGGCCAGGCCATGCAGGATGTGGGTCTTGCCGGCGCCGGTTTCGGCCCAGAGGTAGCAGAAATGCTCGCGCGAGGCGCGTTGCGCGAACTGGTGCATCAAGTGCGCCATTTCGGCATTCGCTCCTATCTGGAAGGTGTCGAGGCTCTGTGCCGGGTCGGCCGCGCCTAAATCGAGCACCAGCTGTTTCATGGCTTGCATCTCATCCGGGCAGAGGGAAAATAGGCATGTTGTTCTTGTTTTCGCGTTGTGGCGGGGCCGTTTTGCTAGAATAGCGGATTGACCAGTTGGCCGTTCCCGGCAGTGACGCGGGTGCGCTCAGTTGATCTGCCGCTATCTATTTTACCGCCTCTGCTGCCAAATATCATGAGCCAACCGTCTAATGTTTCTCTCTCCTACCGCGATGCGGGTGTCGATATCGATGCCGGCGACGCCCTGGTCGAAGCGATCAAGCCCTTTGCCAAGCGCACCATGCGTGAAGGCGTGCTGGGCGGAATCGGTGGTTTCGGCGGGCTGTTCGAGATCAGCAAGAAGTACAAGGAGCCGGTGCTGGTGTCCGGCACCGATGGCGTCGGTACCAAGCTCAGGCTCGCTTTCGAGCTGAACCGCCACGACACGGTCGGCATCGACCTGGTCGCCATGAGCGTGAACGACATCCTGGTGCAGGGCGCCGAGCCGCTGTTCTTCCTCGACTACTTTGCCTGCGGCAAGCTGGACGTGGCCACCGCCACCGCGGTCGTCAAGGGCATCGCCCTGGGCTGCGAGCAGTCCGGCTGCGCCCTGCTGGGCGGCGAAACCGCCGAGATGCCGGGCATGTACCCGGACGGCGAATACGACCTGGCCGGCTTCGCCGTCGGCGCTGTGGAAAAATCGCAGATCATCGACGGCAGCAAGATCGCCGCCGGCGACGTGGTGCTGGGCCTGGCGTCGTCGGGCATCCACTCGAACGGCTACTCGCTGGTGCGCAAGATCATCGAGGTTGCCAAGCCCGACCTGGAAGCCGACTTCCACGGCCGCAAGCTGGCGGACGTCCTGATGGCGCCGACCCGCCTTTACGTCAAGCCGCTGCTGGCCCTGATGCAATCGATGGAAGTGAAGGGCCTGGTGCACATCACCGGCGGCGGCCTGGTCGAGAACATCCCGCGCGTGCTGCAGGATAATCTGACTGCCGTGCTGGACGCGAAGTCCTGGACGATGCCGCCGCTGTTCCAGTGGCTGCAGCAGCATGGCGGCGTGGCCGACGCCGAGATGCACCGCGTGTTCAACTGCGGCATCGGCATGACGGTGATCGTGTCGAAGGAAAACGCCGACGCCGCCATGGCACGGCTAGCGGAGGCCGGCGAGACCGTCTACCGCATCGGCGAAATCCGCGCCCGCAACGAGGGCGAGGCGCAGACCATCGTCGTCTAAGGTAGGAACCGCCAATGAAGAATGGGCGCCCGGGTGGATCACCCCGGCGCCCATTGTCTTTGGCGGATGCGCTAGATGTTCACACCTCTTCCGGCGCCCGGATGTGATCGACCAGCCCGGCGCTTTCGCGCGGAGGCGCCGGCGTCAGCAGGCTGACCGCGACCAGCACCGCCAGGCCGGCCGGCACCCCGAATACGCCGGCCGAGATCGGCGCGATGTGGAACCAGGCGCTGTCGGCGTTCCCGCCCAGGATCGGATTCGTGTGCAGCATGTAATAGAGGCAGACCAGGAAGCCGGCCAGCATGCCGGCGATCGCGCCCTGGTGGTTGGCGCGCTTCCAGAACACGCCCGCCACCAGCGCCGGGAACATGGTCGAGCCGGCCAGCGAGAACGCGGCGCCGACCAGCGACAGGATGTCGGCCGGCTTCTGCGAGGCGACGTAGGCGGCGATGAAGGCGACTCCCAGCAGCAGCAGCTTGGAGATCGTGACCCGCTTCTGGGTCGAGGCGCCCGGATCGACTATCTTGAAGTAGATGTCGTGCGACAGCGCGTTCGAGATCGCCAGCAGCAGGCCGTCGGCGGTCGACAGCGCGGCCGCCAGGCCGCCGGCCGCAACCAGCCCCGAGATCACGTAGGGCAGGCCGCCGATCTCCGGTGTGGCCAGGGTCAGCACGTCGCCGTCGATCGCGATCTCGGCCAGCTGCACGATGCCGTCGCCGTTGATGTCGGCGATGCTGATGAGCGGATTGGCCTTGTCGACGTTGGCCCAGTACGACACCCAGGTCGGCAGCGAGGCGTAGTCGGTGCCGACCAGGGAAGTGTAGATGTCGTACTTGGCCAGCACCGCCAGCGCCGGCATGGTCAGGTAGATCAGCAGGATGAAGAACAGGGCCCAGAACACCGACACCCGGGTCTCGTCCACCGAGGGCGTGGTGTAGGCGCGCATCAGGACGTGGGGCAGGGCGGCGGTGCCGAACATCAGGCAGAACACCAGCGCCAGGAAGTTGTTGCGGCGCTGGTTCGATTCCTCGCGGGTCTTGCCGGGGAAAGGCTCGGCATGCGGCTCGGGCGGCTGGGCGCGCTCGAGGTTGGCGGCGCGCTGCTCGATCCACACATGCGCGGCTTCGTCGGCGGTGCGCGGATAGGCGATCAGTTCGCGCTCGGCGTTGCGGATCTCGCCGAGCGAGGCATTGCGGCCGCGCGCGGCGTCGAGCCGGCGCTGGGCCTCGACCCGGCCGGCCTCCCAGGACCGCGGCAGGCCGGCCAGGCGGGCGGAATATTCGTCGGCCTTGGCCTTGAAACGCGCCCGCACCTCCTGTTCGCGCGGGTCGAGCGCGAGCTGGGCTTCGCGCTTGGCCAGCTTGGGCAGCACCGAGCCGTAGGCGACCTGCGGCACCGGGTTGCCGGCGAACTTCACGGACAGCCACATGGTCGGGATCAGGAAGGCCACCAGGATGATGATGTACTGCGCCACCTGGGTCCAGGTGATGGCGCGCATCCCGCCCAGGAACGAGCAGACCAGGATCGACGCCAGGCCGAGGAAGATCCCGACCGAGAAGTCGACCCCGGTGAAGCGCGAGGCGATCAGGCCGACCGCGTAGATCTGCGCCACCACGTAGGTGAAGGAGACCACGATGGTGGCGCTTACCGCGAGCGCGCGCACCACGTTGCCGTGCCTGGCGCTTCTGCCGTCGCCGGTGCCGCCGTAGCGCGCGTCCAGGAAGTCGGGCACCGTGTACTGGGCAAACTTGCGCAGGTAGGGCGCGATCAGCAGCGCCACCAGGCAGAAGCCGCCGGTCCAGCCCATCACGTAGGCGAGGGCGTCGAAGCCGTGCAGGTAGAGCGTGCCGGCCAGGCTGATGAAGCTGGCCGCCGAGATCCAGTCGGCGGCCGTCGCCATGCCGTTGAACAGGGCCGGCACGCGCCGTCCGGCCACGTAGTACTCGGACACGTTGGAGGTGCGCGCCACCACGCCGATGGTGGCGTACAGCGAGATGGTGGCGAACATGTACAGGTGGCCGATCCACTGGCGCGGCATGCCCTCGTTTTCCAGGATCCCCAGCGCCACCAGGAACATGCCGAGGCAGGCCGTGAACCACAGGTAGTAGCGCGACAGGCGCCGGAAGTAGCTGCGCGTTTTCGCCTTGCCCGGCGCGGCATTGCTTGCGCCGGTCACGTGCTCTCCTTCAGCATCTTGCGGAAGTCGCGGTCCAGCACCCGCATGCGCCAGGCGTAGGCGCCGATGATGGCCAGGAAAATCAGCGACGCGCCCTGGGCCGCCAAATAGAACGACAGCGGCCAGCCGAACACCGACATGTGGGCCAGGTCGCGCGCGAAGAACACGGTGCCGAAACCGGTCGCCAGCCACAGCCCCAGCAGGGCCAGGATGAGGCGCCGCGCGCGGCGCCAGTGCAGGACGCGCGCGGCGACGATCCGCTCGCGGCGCGGCGCGGCGGCATGGCCGGAAGGGGGCGGGGGAGAAGCGGCGGCGCGGTCAGTCGGCATCGGGGACGGGCGGGGCGGATGGTGGCGGGAAGGTCAGCCGGAACAGGCTGCCCGGGTATTTCTTGCTGGTGCTGCGCGGGTTGTTGAAGATCTCGATCTCGGCGCCGTGCTGGCGCGCGATCTCGCGCACGATCGCCAGCCCGAGGCCGGAACCGGAGGCGCTCGAGCCGAGGATGCGGTAGAAGCGCTCGAACACGCGCGGACGCTCGCCCGGCGCGATGCCGGGGCCGGTGTCCTCGACCTCCAGCAGGGCCAGGCCGGCGTCGCCGCGCACGCGCACGGTGACGCTGCCGCCCGGCGGGGTGTAGCGCAGCGCGTTGTCGATCAGGTTCGACAGCAGCTCGCGCAGCATCATGCCGTCCCCTAGAATCTCCAGCGCGCCGTGAGGGTCTTCGTAGCCGAGGTCGATCTCGTGGGTGAACGAGGCCGGCACCCAGTCCTGCACCACGGCGCGCGCCAGCAGCGACAGGTCGAGCGGATCGAGCGCCAGGCCGGCGTGCGGCTGGTTTTCGGCGCGCGCCAGCGCCAGCAGCTGGTTGACCAGGCGCGTCGCCGATTCCGAGCTCTTCGCCAGCTGCTCCAGCGAGCGGTGGATCTCGCCGGGGTCGAGCTGGCGCAGCGCCAGTTCGGACTGCATGCGCATGCCGGCCAGCGGGGTCTTCATCTGGTGCGCGGCGTCGGCGATGAAACGCTTCTGGGCGTCGATCGTGTGCGCCAGGCGCGCCAGCATGTCGTTCAGCGAGCCCACCAGCGGCGAGATCTCTTCCGGCACCTGGCGCGAATCGATCGGCGACAGGTCGTCCGGCGGACGCGCGCGGATCCGCTCCTGCAGCTGGGCCAGCGGCGACAGCCCGCGCGACAGGGCAAACCAGACCAGGGCCAGGATCACCGGCAGGATGATGAACTGGGGCAGGATCACGCCCTTGATGATCTCGTTGGCGAGCTGGGCGCGCTTTTCCAGCGTTTCCGCCACCTGCACCAGGGCCAGGTGCGGCTCCGCGCCCTGGCCCGCACCGGCGCCGGTGTCCGATGCCAGCGGCTGCAGGTTGACCCAGGCATAGGCGATCCGCACCGGGGCGCCGTGCAGGCTCTCGGTGCGGAAGTGCACCCGGCCGCTGCGCTCGGCGTCGTCCTGCGGCGGCAGCGGCAGGTCGCGGTCGCCTTCCACGACCTCGGCGCGCGGCCCGGTGATCTGGAAGTACACGCTGTCGACGTCGTCGGCGCGCAGGATGTCGCGCGCGCTGGCGGGCAGGCGCGCCACCACCTTGCCGTCGACTTCCTTGACCTGCTGGGCCAGCACCGTGACGTTGTCTTCCAACGCATGGTCGAAGGGCTGGTTGGCGATCGACTTCGCCACCAGGTAGGTGATCGCGATGCTCATCGGCCACAGCAGCAGCAGCGGGGCCAGCATCCAGTCGAGGATCTCGCCGAACAGCGAATGCTGGATGCTCTCTTCGGGCTCGGGCCGGGGCGGCACATACAGCGGTTCCAGCGCCGCATCGGGCTCAGGCTCGTAGAGTGATTCCGCCTCGATGGCGCCGGCGCTGCGCCGCTGCAGGGACTTCATGCCGGCTTGCCTTCGGTCTTACTTGCCGCCGGCGGTGGAGGCCTTGCGCGTGCTGTCGGCATACCGCTCCAGGCAGTAGCCCAGGCCGCGCACGGTGGCGATGCGGATGCCGCCGGTCTCGATCTTCTTGCGCAGGCGGTGCACGTAGACCTCGATGGCGTTGTTCGACACTTCCTCGCCCCACTCGCACAGGTGGTCGACCAGCTGTTCCTTGGAGACCAGGCGCCCGGTGCGCGCCAGCAGGATCTCGAGCAGGCCCAGTTCGCGCGCCGACAGGTCGAGCATCTGGTCGTCGATGTAGGCGCTGCGCCCGACCTGGTCGTAGGCCAGCGGACCGTGGCGGATCACGGTCGAGCCGCCGCCCTGGCCGCGGCGGGTCAGGGCACGCACCCGCGCCTCCAGTTCGGACAGGGCGAAGGGCTTGGCCATGTAGTCGTCGGCGCCGGCGTCGAGGCCGCCAACGCGCTGCTCGATCGAGTCGGCGGCGGTGAGGATCAGCACCGGGAGCAGCGAGCCGCGCGCGCGCAGGCGGCGCAGCACGTCGAGCCCGGACAGTTTCGGCAGGCCGAGGTCGAGGATCAGCAGGTCGAACTCCTGGGTCGACAGCGCCGTATCGGCATCCTGGCCGTTCTTCACGCAGTCGATCGCATAGCCGGACTGGCGCAAGGAGCGCGTCAGGCCATCGGCGAGTACGCTATCATCCTCGGCTAGTAAAATACGCATCGCATCTCCCTTTTGGTGGCCCTGTTCGCTTACTTTTTTATTCGTTGGAGCTAGCTTACCCGCATATTGTGTGTGATGTTTCGCAACATGTCGAATCGATCAGGCGACGGTAAATATCGCTTGCCAAAACTACTGGGATTTTATACAGTACTACCTATTGAAATCGCGCGAGCGGTCCCTATCTTGGTTCACTCTAGGACTGAAAGAAAATTATGGACGACAAAAAATCCGCAGTAAACGCAGCAGAGAAGGGCAAGGCGCTGGCAGCAGCCCTCGCGCAGATCGAAAAGCAGTTCGGCAAAGGCTCGGTCATGCGCATGGATATCAATGCGCCGGTCGAGGAAGTGCAAACCGTGTCCACCGGCTCGCTGGGCCTAGACATCGCGCTGGGCGTCGGCGGCCTGCCGCGCGGTCGTATCGTCGAGATCTACGGTCCGGAGTCGTCGGGTAAAACCACGCTGACCCTGCAAACCATTGCCCAGATGCAGAAACTGGGCGGTACTTGCGCCTTCATCGACGCCGAGCACGCGCTGGACGTCGGCTATGCGCAGAAGCTGGGCATCAAGCTGGACGAGCTGCTGATCTCGCAGCCGGACACCGGCGAGCAGGCGCTCGAAATCACCGACGCGCTGGTGCGCTCGGGCAGCGTCGACCTGGTGGTCATCGACTCGGTGGCGGCATTGACCCCGCGCGCCGAAATCGAAGGCGACATGGGCGACTCCCTGCCGGGCCTGCAAGCCCGTCTGATGTCGCAGGCGCTGCGCAAGCTGACCGGCTCGATCAACCGTACGAACACCCTGGTGATCTTCATTAACCAGATCCGTATGAAGATCGGTGTCATGTTCGGCAGCCCGGAAACCACGACCGGCGGTAACGCGCTGAAGTTCTACGCCTCCGTGCGCCTGGACATCCGCCGTACCGGTTCGATCAAGTCCGGCGACGAGGTGATCGGTAACGAAACCAAGGTCAAGGTCGTCAAGAACAAGATCGCTCCTCCGTTCAAGGAAGCCCACTTCGACATCCTGTATGGCGAAGGCACTTCCCGCGAAGGCGAGATCATCGACCTGGGCGTGGACAACAAGATCGTCGAGAAGTCGGGTTCGTGGTACAGCTATGGTGGCGAGCGCATCGGTCAAGGTAAGGACAATGCACGCCAGTACCTGAAAGACCGTCCGGCCCTGGCCCGCGAGATCGAAAACAAGGTCCGTGCCGCCCTGGGCGTGCGCGAACTGGGCCCGGTTGCTGCCGGTGAGGCTCCGGCCGCGGCAGCTGCCGCAGTCGGCGGCGACGAGTAATCGTCGGCCCGCGCCCCGGTGAGACAGGTTCTGAGCTTAAAGGCTCGCGCACTCAAGTATTTGTCGATGCGCGAGCACAGCCGGATCGAGCTGGGGCGCAAGCTGGCTCGCCATGCCGAGGAGGGCGACGACGTCGAAGCCCTCCTCGATTTCCTTGAAAAGAACAACTGGCTGTCGCAGGAACGCTTCGCCGAATCGCTGGTGCACCGCCGTGCCGGCCGCTACGGCAACAGCCGCGTGCTGGCCGAACTCCAGCAGCACGGCCTGAAGGGCGAAGAGCTCGACGAGCTCAAGTCCGGCCTGAAGGAAACCGAAACCACACGCGCCAGGGAAGTCTGGCGCCGCAAGTTCGGCCGGGTTCCGCAGGACGCCGAGGAACGCAGCAAGCAGATGCGCTTTCTCATGGCGCGTGGTTTTTCGCAGGGCGCGATCCGCAGCGCACTGCAGGGACGCGACGAGGACGACGAGTCCTGACGTTGAAGCGCGTCTAACAAAGCCCTTAGAGCTTTCCCTCCTAAACTGCCTGCCGAATTGGCGACCGGGTGCATCCGCCTGCTTGCTGTGCTAAACTTTCGTGGTTTAAGCAGCGCCGCAAGAGCGGTTGTTGCCGTAGAAGCTGCGGCAACGTGCATCAGGCACAACGGCTGCATACTTTTTTCGCCGCATTCCGGCATTGGTGTTTATGCCCCTGTCTTCCCCCACTCCGCGTAAGCTAAGGCACACGCGCGCCATTACCGTCGAAGCGTACGCGCGCGACGATGGGCTGTGGGACCTCGACGCTTGCATCCGCGACATCAAGACCCACGATCTCGACCTGCCTTCCGGCCGTCGTCCGGGCGGCCTGCCTGTGCATGACCTCAAGCTGCGCGTGACCATCGACCGCGACATGGTCATCACGGACGCCGAAGCCGCTTCGGATGCCGTACCCTATCCCGGTTATTGCGACACCATCGCTCCCGCCTACAAGAAATTGATTGGCTTGTCGCTGCTGAAACATTTCCGGCTGCACCTGAAAGACCGCCTGTCCGGCGTCCTCGGATGCACCCATTTGACCGAGCTGGCACAGGTCCTGCCCACTGCGGCAATCCAGGCCTTTGCCGACGACGCCATGGAAAAACGCGAGGCCGCGCAATCGGCCGAGCGTCCTTACGAACTCGACCGCTGCCATGCGCTGCGCATCGACGGTCCCGCCGTCGCAAAGTACTACCCGCGCTGGGCCTTGAAGGTGGTGTCGGGGTAGTATTCGACTCTTGTAGCTCTATATTTATTCAACCGTATTTCTAAATCAGTAACAGAAGAAGGGAAGCCAGCATGAAAATCCATGAGTATCAAGGCAAAGAGATCCTCCGAAAGTTCGGAGTGACCGTTCCGCGCGGCATTCCGTGCATGTCGGTGGACGAAGCCGTCAAGGCAGCTGAAGAGCTGGGCGGCCCGGTCTGGGTAGTCAAGGCGCAGATCCATGCTGGCGGCCGCGGCAAGGGCGGCGGCGTCAAGGTCGCCAAGTCGATCGACCAGGTTCGCGAATATTCGAACCAGATCATGGGCATGCAGCTGGTGACCCACCAGACCAGCCCGGAAGGCCAGAAAGTCCGTCGCCTGCTGATCGAAGAAGGCGCCGACATCAAGAAAGAACTGTACGTGTCGCTGGTCACCGACCGTGTCACCCAGAAAGTCGTGCTGATGGCCTCGTCGGAAGGCGGCATGGACATCGAAGAAGTCGCGCACAGCAACCCGGAAAAGATTCACAACGTCGTGATCGAGCCGTCGGTCGGCCTGACCGATGCGCAGGCTGACGACGTCGCCCGCAAGATCGGCGTGCCGGAAGCGTCGATCGCCGACGCCCGCGCCAACCTGCAGGGCCTGTACAAAGCCTACTGGGAAACCGACGCCTCGCTGGCCGAAATCAACCCACTAATCCTGACGGGCTCGGGCAAGGTCATCGCCCTGGACGCCAAGTTCAACTTCGACTCGAACGCTCTGTTCCGTCACCCGGAAATCGTCGCCTACCGCGACCTGGACGAAGAAGATCCGGCCGAAGTCGAAGCATCGAAATTCGACCTGGCTTACATCTCGCTGGACGGCAACATCGGCTGCCTGGTGAACGGTGCCGGCCTGGCCATGGCCACCATGGACACCATCAAGCTGTTCGGCGGCGAGCCGGCCAACTTCCTGGACGTGGGCGGCGGTGCGACGGCTGAGAAAGTCACCGAAGCATTCAAGATCATGCTGAAGAACCCGGGCCTGAAAGCCATCCTGGTCAACATCTTCGGCGGCATCATGCGCTGCGACGTGATCGCCGAAGGCGTGATTACCGCATCGAAGGCCGTGTCGCTGCAAGTGCCGCTGGTCGTCCGCATGAAGGGCACCAACGAAGACCTGGGCAAGAAGATGCTGGCCGACTCCGGCCTGCCGATCATCTCGGCCGACACCATGGAAGACGCAGCGAAGCAGGTCGTTGCCGCCGCTGCTGGCCAAGCCTAATTCGCAAAGGAAATAACATGTCGATTCTGATTAACAAAGACACCAAAGTCATCACCCAAGGTATCACCGGCAAGACCGGCCAGTTCCACACCCGCATGTGCCGCGACTACGCGAACGGCCGTGAAGCCTTCGTGGCCGGCGTGAACCCGAAGAAAGCCGGTGAAGACTTCGAGGGTATCCCGATCTTCGCCAGCGTCAAGGAAGCCAAGCAGAACACCGGCGCCAACGTTTCCGTGATCTACGTGCCGCCGGCAGGCGCCGCCGCCGCGATCTGGGAAGCCGTCGAAGCCGAGCTGGACCTGGCAATCTGCATCACCGAAGGCATCCCGGTCCGTGACATGATGGAAGTCAAGGACCGCATGGCCAAGGCCGGTTCGAAGACCCTGCTGCTGGGCCCGAACTGCCCGGGCCTGATCACCCCGGACGAGATCAAGATCGGCATCATGCCGGGTCACATCCACAAGAAGGGCCGCATCGGCGTCGTCTCGCGTTCGGGCACCCTGACCTATGAAGCAGTCGGCCAGCTGACCGCGCTGGGCCTGGGTCAGTCGTCGGCAGTCGGCATCGGCGGCGACCCGATCAACGGTCTGAAGCACATCGACATCATGAAGATGTTCAACGACGATCCGGATACCGATGCGGTCATCATGATCGGCGAGATCGGCGGCCCGGACGAGGCGAACGCTGCTTACTGGATCAAGGACAACATGAAGAAGCCGGTCGTCGGCTTCATCGCTGGCGTCACCGCGCCTCCGGGCAAGCGCATGGGCCACGCCGGCGCGCTGATCTCGGGCGGCGCCGACACCGCGCAAGCCAAGCTGGAAATCATGGAAGCCTGCGGCATCACCGTCACCAAGAACCCGTCGGAAATGGCGCGCCTGCTGAAGGCCATGCTGTAATCCACCGGTTCAGCAAGCAGTAACAAAGGATGGGGAGCTTCGGCTCCCCGTTTTTTTGCGGGTGCGGCGACAATTTCTGTCAGCTGGACAATTTTTGACAGGCCTGGTGACGAAAATTGTCATGCGATAAGGATAATGCTGACAAAAATTGGTACGGATACGGCATTTCGATGTCTTCATGCAAACGATTCCGTATGGAAATGACCTGGCACAGGCTTTGCATATAGTAGAGGGCAGAAGCAAGCAGTACCGGACAAGCAGTACCCCATTCAACGTTGTACCAAACTGGAGAAATACCATGAAAGCACCGAAAATGATCAAGAAGGCCCAGGCCGGTTTCACCCTGATCGAACTGATGATCGTCGTCGCGATCATCGGTATCCTGGCAGCAGTCGCTATCCCGGCTTACAGCGACTACACCGCCAAGGCCAAGGCTGCGAATGCCCTGTCTGCTGCTGACCCGTACAAGACTGCTGTCGCCATGTGCGCACAGGAAGCCGGTGCTGCCACCAATTGCAATACCACCGACAATGCCAGCCTGTTTGCCGCTTTCACCCCGACCAAGGAAGTCACCGGCATGACCGTCACCGGCGCCGGCGTCGTCACCATGACGCTGGCAGACATTGGTAAGAACACGTCGGGCACTACCGTGATCTTCACCCCGTACCTCGGCACCAGCGCCGTGACCTGGGCAATCGTTTCCAACAGCACGAACGCCGCCGTGAAGGCAGCCTTCGAGAAGAACTCGGTTGCCGCCGGTTCGTAATCCCCGGCAGTAGCATGCAAAGCCGCCTTCGGGCGGCTTTTTTATTCTCGGTCCATTTGCCCCAGCGAGTAGCCGATGCCCTGGTACGATACCGCAGCAGTTCGAAAGCCCGTCAGCCTGGTTCTCCCGGCGGCCCCCTTCATCACTTTGGCCGTGCTCGGCGTGCTTTGCCTGAACTTCGTGTGGGCGTACCGCCACGACGAGCAGCGCTGCATCGAGATCGTGCTGTTGTGCGCCGGCGCCCTGACGATCCTGGGGTGCGTCGTCATGGGCGGGGCTGTTTCCATCCGGCTTTCCGCCCACCGGCCTCTGCTGGCGTTCTTTATCCTCGGCCTGCTTTCGACCGCGTCCGCCTTGTCGCTGCGCCACGCCATCTACGAATGGTCCAGTTTCGTCCTGCTGGCCTTGCTCGCTGGCGCCATCGCCACCGAACTGGCGAAGAGCGGCACCACCGGCCTGTCCGGCATTCTGCAACTCGCCGGGATCGCCTGCGCGCTGCATTCGCTGCGCGTGTTGATCATGTACGCAGCCTCCCTCGCCAGCGGTTACCAGCCCGACATGCACGCTCTGGCGGTCGGCTTCAGCAATGCCCGCTTCCTCAACCACACACAGACGGCGCTATTGCCTCTGATAGTCCTGCTGAGCCTCCAGGCGCCGGCCGCCTCGGCTGCACGCCGCACGTGGTTCGTACTGGCTGCGTTCTGGTGGTCCCTGTTGTTCGTCAGCGAAGCGCGCGCGACCATTCTCGCGCTGGGCGCCGGCGGCGTCCTGGCGCTGGCGCTGCGCGGCTCACACGCACGCGGTTTTCTCCGGACGATGGCCTTGGCCGCGCTTGCCGGCGCCATCCTTTACGTGTTGGGATTCATCCTGCTGCCGACGCTGGTGGGTCTGCATCCGGTCGGCATGCCGTCGAACGTGGTGGCGCGCACGGCTTCCGACCCATCCTCCGGCCGCACGCTCTTGTGGACGCTGGCGCTGCAGTGGATCGCTGCCCATCCCTGGCTGGGCATCGGTCCCCATCATTTCGCGCACGTAGGCCACAAGCTGTACATCGGCGCCCATCCGCACGACTGGCTGCTCCAGATCGGCGTCGAATGGGGAATTCCAGCGCTGCTGTGCCTGCTGGGCGCGCTTGCACTCGGGGCACGCGCACTGGTGCGCAGCGGTCAACGCATCGCCGACGACGACTTGCGCAACCAGCGGATCCTGGTCGCCTTGCTGACGACGTGCGCAGCCATTTTTGTCGACGGCCTGTTTTCAGGCGTGCTGGTCATGCCGCAGAGCCAACTGGCCATCGCACTGGTCATCGGCTGTGCCGCCGGCTGGGTACGTTCGCTCGGCGCAGCCGCCGAGACGGCGCCGTCCCGGTGGACCCGTCCCATAACCGGCGTGCTGGCCGCGGCCGCGCTGTGCGGGCTGGTGTGGTCGGTGGCCCCCAGCTTCATGCAGCATGCGCGGGGCGAGCCGCTCACGCCCGCCGAGCAGGCCATCAACGACAAGGTGAACTGGCCCCGCATGTGGGAAGCGGGTTATTTCTAGATCTAGACGATATTCTGCCGGTCCGCCAGCAGCACCTCATACGTCAGGTTCTGCAGCATGGTGTAGTGCACTGGGTCGAGCTCCAGGAACTGTACGCCATAAGCGAAGAATTCCGCCCCATCCGACTCGCGGCGCAGCGCGTTCACGTTGCGTACCGCGGCCCGCGTCCTCACCTGCACATCGCGGTCGCCCAGCGGTGACGGCAGGCCGAACTCCACCATGATCTCGCCGCCCTCGGGCAGGCTGCTCGGCGACTCGATGCGCGCGCCGTTGACGCTGACGTTGGTGAGCGTACAGCCGACCGCGGCGCCGCCCTGCGCCGGCAGGATCCGGGCCGGAATGTCGACCTTGACCCGCATCGCCGCGCGCAGGCTGGTTCCCTGGATCGAGTCGGGGAAGGAGAGGTGGACGTAGAGCAGGGGACGGTCGAACACGCGCTCGACCGTGCAGGCGAAGGAGCACACGTTCACGCCCGAGAACACGCGGATCGTGATCCGTTCGCCTTCCACTAGGCTGGCCGGGGTACCGTTTTCCAGCGGCACCTTGACGATCAGGTACTCATCCTTGACGTAGCCGATGAGGGTCGAAAAATACTGCACCGGCTTGATGCGCCGGTAGGTGATGAACTGGAGCCGGACACCGACTTGCAGGTTCATCGACTCGAATCCGAATTCCTTTGACGCGAGTTCCCGCTCCGTCTGCATGTTGCTTACTATCATCTTACCTGTCCCGCTTGCACATCCGGCGCGCATCATAGCATCTGCATAACTTCGTGACATTGTCTAGACGAAAAAATGCCCGCACGAAGCGGGCATCTGTGGCGAAAATGCGATTAAGGCTTGACGTGCTGGTCGAGCCAGTCGATGACGGTGTGGTGCCACAGCAGCGAATTGGCCGGCTTCAGCACCCAGTGATTCTCGTCCGGGAACACCAGCAGCTTGCTTTCGATGCCGCGGCGCTGCAGGGCGGTGAAGGTCGACAGGCCCTGGGCGGTCGGGATGCGGAAGTCCTTGTCGCCTTGAACAACCAACATCGGCGTTTTCCACTTGTTGACGTGCAGGACCGGGTTGAAGCGCTCGTGCTTTTCCGGCACCGAGAAATAGGGACCGCCGTTTTCCCAGTCGGTAAACCACTGTTCCTCGGTCGAATAGGCCATGCCGCGGGTGTCGAATACGCCGTCGTGGTTGACGATGCACTTGAAACCGTCCGGCCAGTTACCCTCGATCCAGTTCATCATGTAGCCACCATAGGATGCGCCGAGGGCGCAGGCCTTCGAGCGGTCCAGCCACGCATATTTCGCCACGGCCGCCGCCAGTCCCTTCTTGAGGTCCTCGAGCGGCTTGCCGCCCCAGTCGCCGCTGATGGCATCAGTGAACTTCTGGCCGTAGCCGGTGGATCCGTGGAAGTCGATGAACACGGTGGCGTAGCCGGCGCCGGCATACACCTGCGGATTCCAGCGGTAGCTCCAGCCGTTGCCAAAGCTGCCCTGCGGGCCGCCGTGCACCAGGAAGGCGATCGGGTATTTCTTGCCCGGCTCGTAGTTCCACGGTTTCATCACATGGCCGTACACGGTGTCGCCGTTCGCGCCCTTGAACGAGAATTGCTCGTACTCGCCCCAGCGCACGTCGCCCAGGCGCTCGGTGTTCACGTCGGTCAGCCTGACCGGATTGCCGGTACCAAGTTTCATCGCGTACAGCTGCGCGCCGGACGCCAGGCTGGTCTGGGTGAAGGCGACGGTGTCGCCGCGCACGTCGAAGCCGCCGATCGAGCCCTTGTCGGTCAGCGGCGTGACCTTGCCACCGGCCACGTCGATCGAGAACAGGCGGTGCTGCCCGATGTCTTCGGCATCGGCAATCAGCGCCTTGCCGTCGCGGGTCCACTGGATGCTGCCCGGCGAGCGGTCCCAGCTCTCGGCAATGTTGCGCTTCTTGCCGCTGGCCAGGTCGAGCAGCACGATGTGGTAGCGGTCGGCTTCGAAGCCGGGACGCGTCATCGACAGATAGGCGAGAAGGCGGCCGTCCGGCGAGAACACGCCCTTGGCGTCCCAGGCTTTATTGTCCGCGGTCAGGTTGCGCGGCTGGCTGCCGCGGTCCGGCATCCCGGCGGCCGGGACCGCGTACAGGTCGAAGTTGGTCGACCAGGCTTCGGTCTTGCCGGCGATGCGTACCGAGAACACGACGGTCTTGCCGTCCGGGCTGAAGTGGAATTCCTCGCGGTCGCCGAAGGGTTTCGACGGCACGTCGCCGTCCAGCGAGCCGGACAGGCTGACGGGCGCGCCGCTCACGCGGCCATTGGCGTCGAGCGGTGCGGAATAGAGCACGGCGTTGCGGCCATCGGCCCAGGTATCCCAGTGGCGCACGAACAGGCGGTCGTAGACCTGGCCGGTGGCCTTGTCCTTCTCCTTGGCGTCGGCCCTGGCCTTGGTGCAGGCGAGGTCCGGGCAGTCGCGGAACACCGACATGCTGAGCGCGATACGGTCGCCAGTGGGCGAGACGCGGTAGGCATCGACGTCGATCGGCATGTCGGTCACACGGACGGGTTCGGGCAACTGAGCGCCGCCATCGGCCGGCACGCGCCAGACCTGCGACGAGCCCGAGCGGGCGGACAGGAAGTAGACCGCATCGCCGGCGGCCGACCATTCCGGATCGGTGCTGCTGGCGGCGTCCGAGGTCAGGCGCCGCGGCGCCGGGGTGGCGGCGCGCAGGTCGACCATATACAGATCGGTATGGCCCTTGTTCTTCGCCATGTCGGTGCTGCGCACCGTGTAGACGACGCGGGTACCGTCGGGCGACACCACGGGCGAGCCGATGCGCTCCATCGACACCAGGTCCTCGACCGTGAAACCGCGTCCGGTGCTTGCGGTGGCGGTGGCTGCTGTTGCCGTCGACGCCATGGTGACGGCGGTCGTGGCAAGGGTCGCGGCAACGGTGGCTGCCAGCGTTAGCATGCGTACTTTCATCCTGTCCTCGTGCTTCAGTGAAAGGAAGCAATTTAACATGTGGAAAGGATAAAGGGATAAGTTGTTCTCACACAGAATCCTCTGCGTGGGCTGAACCAGGTTGACCACGCAGCCGCCTCCTGGACCCGGATCGATTACTGATCGATTTCCGCGGTCCAGTCCCCCGACTTCCCGCCGTGCTTCTCCAGCACCCGCACATTGGTCATGACCATGCCCCGGTCGGCCGCCTTGCACATATCGTAAATGGTCAGCAGCCCCACCTGCACCGCCGTCAGCGCCTCCATCTCGACCCCGGTCTTGCCGACAGTTTCGACCTGCGCCCGGCAGTGCACACTATTATTAGCTGCATCGATCTCGAAATCGACCGCCACCCGCGTCAGCGCCAGCGGGTGACAGAGCGGCAGACACTAAGCTAAGAAATCTTCGTTCTCGTCCCACGAGTGGGACAAAAATGGGACAGGATTATTGCCCTGTCTCCGCCCAGTGTAAGGCTTCAAATAGCCGTTATCAAGTTCGCATAGAATTAAGTACTATTGCGACCGGCACAGCGCTAAGGCTGCTGTGATCCACGCACGTCGCCGCGATACCTCGGCTGCTGTAAGATGGGCGTTAAGGCAGGAATCCACTCTGCGGCAGGTGCCCTTGCCTCAGCAGAGTAAATGCAATTCTGCCCCCGATAGTCGGGTCGGTTTGCCCAGCGAATCTGACTGTCTGGGCTGCAACTTGAAGTAGGGTCGGAATAATAGTCCGGTGATCACTAACGCCAGACGCGAATGTATGCCTAACAAGCTCATCAAAGTAAGTAGAAGCGCCAGCTTCTTCGCCGCCAAGGAAAAACCGTATCAGCGTAGTGTCGACACATCGAGAGGTTGATGAACTTGTTTCCCTCGTTTCTGAACTGAACACTGCGCCAGTCAAATATGCTCCGTTAGTGTCGATGCCTCCAGCAATCAAACCGACACGGAGCTTAAGTGGCGTTACTGGATCAGGTATCACTTGCTGAAGAACAGAGCTGCCGGCAGCGAATACACAACCATGAACACGCGTGGCCATCTCATCGCCAACAACTGGCGCTCCCCCCTGCTGTACCCACTGCAACGCGAGACTAGAACCAATTACAGCGCCAAAACTGATAACGGCAAGATCGTCGCGTATAACAGTAATCTTCTCCGTTGTTTCCGATTCCACTTTTCCAGCGCACGTCGTTCTCCCATCAGCAACAAGTAATATAGTGTCTGATGTAGCTATAGCGATGCCGATAGTCATCTTGCGCTCCCCAGAATGGATTGCGAAATATTAACACTGTGCGTCCGGAGCAACCTCAAGGTTTTTATGTAAGCGGTTCTTAATCGGCTTTCTGAGGCTGTGGCGCAGTGTGTTTACTGGACTGTATAGTGCAACTCTTCAAACCCGGCACTACGTAAGCGGACCTGATCGCCAGATGCGAACTGGACGCCTTCGAGATAGCCGATCTCAACCTTCTTACCGGGTGCAACTTGAAATGATTTTTCCTTTACAGCTTCGGTTGTCGGGTTACGGGTTGCCATCAAGACGGACAGTTGCATGGCCGATGTGTTCGTGAACATCGCGACGAGGCCGCGACCAACGGCAGAACGGCGCATCTCGATTCGGACTGGTACAGGGGGCAGACGGGCCTTTTCCTGATCGAGCGCCGCCTGTACGGACTCTGCCCTCGATTTCTCCGCTGCTAGCGCCTGCTCTTTGCTTTCCACTTCGGATGAAAGCTGGGCTGACTTCGTTGCTTGAGTCTGGGCGTCGGAACGTGCGGCGTTCAGGTCTGACTTGAGTTCGGCAGCGCGCGCTACTTCCTTGGCAAGCTCCAACTGCAAGCCGGCGACGGTTGCCTTCTGGGTTTCGATGTCGCGGGTAGCTTGGTAGTAGAGCGCGCCCAGCGCCACGGACGTGACGGTAAGAGCGGCCACGGCGACCTTCAAAGCAATTGGCGAAGTGCGTTGCTGAGGCTGGATTACAGACGCTTGTAAACTCATGGCTTCCTTCTGGGGCAGTAGGGTCGAAGTGGCGAAAGCAGGAATCAGTCAGTGTAGCGGTTGACACAGTAAGTGTCCAATAAGCAATACAACAGACGACATGAGGTGGCCTGTCGTTTCAGACGACAAGACAAAAAATAAAAAAAATTTCCGGGGATGTGCCTGTAGCGGCAGGAGTCGGGCAGCTCGGAAAAGTATCTGAGGTCGGAAGTGTGGCTTAACGCGGTCGGGGCGTGGTTATATTCGCGCTGGCGCTGGGAAAAATATCGTTCGGCGCGCTTCGCGGCGCTAGCGAGGGGTGAGCCACGACCGGGGCGGGATCGTGGCTTATAGGCTTCTCAGGCGGCTTGAGCGGCCTTATCGGTGCAATAGCGCTTGATGGTCGATTCTGACAACTCGAAGTGCTTAGCGGTGGCGCTGATCGACGCCTTGTTCTTTTCTTTCCATTCCTTCACGGCTGCTGCATCTCCTTTCGCAGGACGGCCCAGCGATTCCTTACCCTTGTGCGTCTTTCCGGTAGCGGCCAGCGTTGCCTTTGCCAGTTCGCGGCCCGATGCCGTACGCTCGTTGATACGCTGGCGCTCCATGTCTGCGACCTGAGCCAGCACGGCAACGATCAATTCTCCTACGCCGGGTGCAATCTGGCCCAGCCCGCGAACCTCTACAGTCACCTTCTTAGCCAGCAGGGCGCGGATGGTGGTCTGTACGTCGATGGCATCGCGGCCCAGACGGTCTACAGCGTACACATGGATAGTGTCACCTTCCCGCACGTAGTCCAGCATGGCAGCGAAGCCCGGACGGTTGGCAGCAGGGACAGCGCCCGATACACCTTCATCCGAGAACTCGCGGTCGAACTGGCGACCGTTCGACAGTGCAGCGCGCTGCGCGTCAATCGACTGGCTGTTGCTGCTGACACGGTAGTAAGCGATCTGGGTCATGTTAGTGTCTTTGCGGGTCAGAAGTTAGTTGCGCAATTATGACCTAGTTCATAAGTCGTGAATAGTATCTTTTGAGCTAAGCAGCTCGGCTGTTTTAATGGTGGGTCAGAAGGTACAAGATTCGAGCCAGTCATTTGCTCGGCTAAAAATGAATTTGCGGGACCGTGTACAATAAGATTTTGCTAACCTGCTATTTCTTCACTATGTCAGCTGCTCCCAAAGCAAGTCTCGACCCTGCTGAGTTCTACATCAATGCCCCATTGTACGAAGTGGTAACGGTCGCAGAAGACGATAGCGTAGCGGCCCATGCCCTCATCTATTATCAAGGCCCGTTAGACACCTTCTGTCCAGAATGCGGAACGCATAGTATTTTCCATCGGTGGCTTCAGAACGTGCCCAATCTCATTACTGCATGGATGAACGACAGACGCCCAGATGTGGTGTTGCACTGCTCCCGAAATGCTTCACATCAACTTTCATTTCTATTAAAGGTCGACAAGGAAAAACGTACCATCCAGAAGATCGGACAGTATCCATCGCTTGCCGCCCTGAATATGTATGACGTTAGGAAGTATTCGGAAGTGCTTGAAAAGGCAGTTTTTAAGGAGCTGACCAAGGCAATCGGTCTTGCTGCCCACGGCGTCGGCGTTGGATCGTTTGTATATCTACGGCGTATCTTCGAGAGCTTGGTGGAGGAAGCGCATCAAGCGGCCACGAATGATGCGGGCTGGGACGAGGGCGAGTATCAAAAAGGAAGAATGGGTGAGAAGATCCTCCTGCTGCGCGGACATCTGCCTGAGTTCCTTGTTGAAAATCGAGCGATCTACGGCATTCTCAGTAAGGGTGTACACGAACTTTCCGAAGACGAATGCCTTAAAGCGTTCCCGGCCGTGAAGGTAGGGATCGAAATCATTCTTGATGCGCAAATCGAGGAAGCTGCCCGTCGGAAGAAACTGGAAGCGGCCACAAAGTCGATCCAAGCGCTTGCCGCTAACAATCGCTAGTTCTCAGAAGTAGTCACGATTCTGCGCGTCCGCTTCCTCGCCCTTGGCAGCGGTAATCCCAGCTTCATACTTAGCACGGTTCGCGTTGGCGATCTGCTCGGAGGTAAAGCCTTCACACTCCGGGTTCGGGGGCGGGTTGACCGTGATACTGTAGCCGCTGCTCGGAGCGTGAACGGGTAATGGAGGCCGTGAGCGGCAAGATCGGCCTACTACGTAGTCGGCTAACGTCACTTCGTCGTCAACATAACGCTGCGCTGAATAATGTAACCATTATAAAAGTTGCATACATTTACATCTGACGTTGTTACTTTGCAGGCCAAAGATGCCGGTTAACAGAAAACTCTATACATCACACATCACGTACGATGCTTCACCTCACTACCCTTGTCCGCGTTGCGGTGGTGGGCACTACCGGCTTGTTAAAGATTCGCTGAAAGCACAACGTACAGCGGATGTAAGAGCAGTAGAGGACGAAGAATGGTTTGATGCAGAGCACGATGAGACCCGTTTTGTTGCAATACTGGAATGCGACAACGCGAGATGTAAAGAAGCAGCCGTGGTAGCGGGCAAGGGGTGGGTAGAGGAGTGGCACGATGAGTACGAACGTCATTACACCAGCATTTTCTTGCCCTACTACATTCTCCCTTCGCCACGCATGATTTCCATTCCTACGAAATGTCCCCGCGAAGTAATTACAGAGCTGGATCATGCGTTCGTAGCATCATGGCATGACTTCGCGGCGGCAGGTAACCACATTCGATCTGCTACGGAACGAGTGCTGGACTCCCTGAAGGTTCCTAAGCAAATCCTTAACGTGAAAAGAAAACGTGTACCGATCCTACTGCACAATCGGATTCAGAAACTGGAGAAGACCCATCCAGAGGTACACGACTACCTCATGGCAATAAAATGGCTCGGAAATGCTGCAAGCCATTCCAGTGCGCTAACTCGTGATGACGTATTCGACGCACTGGATATCTTTGAGACCGTGCTTGACAAAGTGTACTCCACACATACAGCCAAGATCAGACGATTGGTGAATGCGGTTATAGCCAACCGTGGCCCAGCTAGGTAGTTATCTATACAGCAATCATCGGTATAGGAGGGGGCGCAGATTCTGTACTACATGGCTACGCCATACCCGGTACTGGAAGGGGCACCCGTAGGGTGTAGAGGGGGAAGTAGTCGTGTATAGGTGTATTTCGCATGGAATGCGGCAGAGGAGGTAGTGTACAGAATGCAGCAGTTACCGGGTTACTGATACGTGCTTCCAATACTTTCCCAATCAACTACCGCCTCGCTACCGCACGCTCTACCTGTACAACTCCTCTGTACAATCAAGGCCTAACGGCTCATCCTTACAGGATTGCTTGGCTATACGCTGGCCTCGCTTCGCACGGCCTTTATAGGTGGCGTTAAATCCCTTGGCAGTTCATGCCTGCTGACCTGTACAACTCAGAGGTACACGAGCCTCGCTTACGCACGGCTCTTTATTAGGTGGCGTTTAATCCAGATCCGACCAGTCGACCTCGCTCGGCGCGTACCAATGCGCCTGCGCCACCTTAAAGGCCGTGCGTTCGATTATCCGAAGGCACATAGCGATCCGTTGAGAGTGACGCAAGGACAGACCCTTGTCTTCTTGGATGGCCTCGGCTGTGATCTGATCCAAACCTTGAAGCAACGAGACCATCATCGTCTTCGACAGCGGCCTCGTGTTCCCGCCTGAATCCTTGACCGCCCCAGTAACGATGTCATCGAACATCGGGAGCCCTGCAAGTGCCTCACGTGGGAATATGAAATGCTTGAGGTACGGTTTCAGTCTGTTCAGGGCTACCTTCTTCGGTGCGCCTCGGGCCTTCTTTGCTACAGACTCAGTGGCCTTGACGGCGATTGCTTGTTCGGTATTTGCGCCGCTGCTGCAACGTGGTTGGGTGATTCCTCGCCTGTCGCTATTCGTGGCGATGTAGTTCTCATGCAGGAGATGGAGATTGTCTAGCCATCCGTGGATTTCACGTGCTCGTGCTTGACGTTCCCACTCGGCTTGTCGCGTTGCTGGACGCGTTTTCTTCGTTCGTGGTTTGATCGGGGCTGCTTCGCCCGGACTGGCTGCCGACTTGGTAATGCCGGGAGTAGGTGGCTCGGTCAGCGTGATCGCCGTTGGAGGGCGGTACGCCGCGTACTGCGGGGCTTCGTAGAAGTTGTACGGTAGGAATGGCGGGTATTTACCGGCTCGGGGGAGGCAGGCTGTATTGATCATAAATGTCCTTTCGGTCAAGGCCGCGAACGGCGTCGGTTGTCTTGTGCATGGCAAGCTTCCTAACAGTGAAAAAAAACGAACCGTCCTATGCCGGAAGCGGGTCGCAGGTTGTACGAGGAGTGCAGCAGTTCAGGCTGTACTAGCTCGGGGCACGGATTTTCGCACAGCAAAACGGCTTCGTCAAAAATATGTTGACAAGATGTTTTATGTGTGGATCAAAAGGCTAAACGTCCGTTTAGCTTTTTGAGGGCCGAACATGAGCTATCTTGCCGTTACATATAAAAGTGGGTAAATACGATGGCGACGAGTGCAGACTCATGTACTTCTGCTTAGCTAGTGTGAAGTTTTCTATCGTGTGTATAGAAGCTAGCTGTTGACGAGCTACGGCGCACTCAACCGCCGTAGGGCATATCTCTCGCATCTCAGCAAGGCTACAGACGCTGCAAACCGGTTCCGTGGCTTCAGCCAGCAAGAAGACCGGTCTGTAACGTCCTGCGGCGGCTGCACTATCCGAGTTTCTGTGCCATAACCTCTGCTCTCGGGTGGTAGTACCTCTTCAGCATCTGTATTGTTTGGTGGCCTGTAACAGCTGCTAGTTCGATCACGTTGGGTAGCTTCTCGGATAAGCGGCTCGTGGCCGTATGCCGCAGATCGTGGAATCGTAGATCGGTGATCCCGGCTCGGTGACATGCGGCCACAAAGCAGTTGTGCATGGTCATGTGGGAGATCGGGAAGACAGGCCCGACTGTTCCGCAGTTCGGTAGCCCTTCCAGTATCGCTACAGCCTTCTTAGAGAGCGGAACGGTTCGCGCTGTGCCGTTCTTCGTAAGGGGAAGGAATGCCGTCTGTGCAGCACGGTTAATGTTCTCCCATCGCAATGACAGTAGCTCGCCACGTCGCATTGCGGACTCCAGCGCCAGCATTACCAGCGGGACCATCCAAGGACTTCTGCGGCGAACAGGTTTGAGTTCATCGAGCAGCCGTGCCTCTTCCTGTGTAGTCAGGAGTCTTGTTCGTCCCGGTGGCGTTGGAGGTTTGCGGACGAGAGCGCAGGGGTTCGCTATTGGGAGGCTCCATTCCTTCCGAGCGTGGCTAATGATGCCCGAGAGGATGCTTAACTCTCGAATGATCGTTCCTGCACCGACTGTCTTCAGCCGATCATCCCGATATCCAGCGATCACTGCTGGGGTCAGGTTCGTCATGCTGTAGCTCGCGATCTTCTGGCGCATCATGAACTGGATGCCTTCGGCTTCGCGCTGAGCGCCTCGTTTCGAGGGCGTCACCTCGTGCATGTATCGCTTTAGTACATCCGCAAGCAGAATGTCCTTTGCGGACTGGGTGCTTTGATACGAACCTTGATCCATTGCGGACTCAATGCTTCGTGCCCATGCCTGTGCTTCGGTCTTGGTCTTGAAGGAAGCTACCTCGTCCGGGTAGCCCTTGCGTCGTACACGAGCTTGCCATGTACCTGAACGTTGCCTGATTGATGCCATACGCCTTCCTGTGGGACGAGCGTGGGACAAGAACCAGTTTTCTTCGCTTACAGCAGCTAATACCGGATGAGATGGCTGGACGGCTGACTCAGGCTGTCATCGGAACAGCAGGGGCGATTCCTCAAGCAGATCAGTCACTTATCAATCTCGGCCGTCCAATCCCCCGACTTCCCACCATGCTTCTCCAGCACCCGCACATTGGTCATCACCATCCCCCGATCCGCCGCCTTGCACATATCGTAAATGGTCAGCAGCCCCACCTGCACCGCCGTCAGCGCCTCCATCTCGACCCCGGTCTTGCCGACAGTTTCGACCTGGGCCCGGCAGTGGACACTATGATTGGCAGCGTCGACCTCGAAATCCACCGTCACCCGCGTGATGGGCAGCGGATGGCACAGCGGCACCAGGTCGCTGGTGCGCTTCGCGCCCATGATGGCGGCGATGCGGGCGATGCCCAGCACATCCCCCTTCTTGGCCGAGCCGGAACGGATCAGCTCGAGCGTCTCCGGCTTCATGCGGATCGTGCCGGCGGCGACGGCGATGCGGTGGGTTTCCTGCTTGGCGCCGACATCGACCATGTGGGCCTGGCCGGCGGCGTCGAAGTGGGTCAGCGGCGAATCCTGAATACTCATGTCGTCTTAAAAGAAGGTTAAGCGGTGCGTAGCCCGACGGTGACAAGGCCGCGGAAGCGGGTATCATAGCATCGTGAAACCGAACCCGAATCCAGCGATGTTGCAGCTTTCACTACCGGGACGCCGCCGCCCGCGCTGGCGCTCCCTGCTCACGGCCGCCTGCCTCGGCGCTTCCGCCACCCTCGCGCTGGCGGCGCCGACCACGCCCGTCCTGCGCACGCCCGACGCCAGCCTGCCCACGCTCGGCGATGCCGCGCGCGTCGACCTGTCTCCCGTCATCGAGCGCAAGCTCGGCGAGGAGATCATGAACGATATCCGGCGCGACCGCGACTACCTCGACGACGATGCCATCCTCGAGTACCTGAACAACTTCGGCGAGAACCTGGTTTCCTTCGCGCCCGGCGCGCGCGGCGAGACGAATGCCGATTTCTTCTTCTTCGCCGTGCGCGATCCGATGATCAACGCGTTCGCGCTGCCGGGCGGCTTCATCGGCGTGCACTCGCAGCTGCTGATCGCGGCGCAGAACGAGTCCGAGCTGGCCTCGGTGCTGTCGCACGAGATCGGCCACGTGCAGCAACGCCACATCGCGCGCATGCTGGGGCAGCAGAAGCAGGATGCGCTGCTGCCGCTGGCGGCGCTGATCCTGGCGGCGCTGGTCGGCAAGGCCGGCGGCGGCGCCGATGCGGCGATGGGCGTGGTGATGGGCGGGCAGGGCCTGGCCATCCAGCGCCAGCTGAATTTCAGCCGCGATGCCGAGCGTGAGGCCGACCGTGTCGGCTTCCAGACCATGCGCGCGGCCGGCTACGACACCTCCGGCATGGTGTCCTTCTTCAAGCGCCTGCAGGGAACCACCCGTCTTTACGGCGAAGCGCCGGCCTGGCTGTCCAGCCACCCGCTGACGGGCGAGCGTATCGCCGACATCCAGAACCGGATCCGCGAAGCGCCCAAGCCCGGCCGCATCCGGCCGGACGCGATCGACTTCCACCTGGTGCGCGCGCGCGCCCGCGTGCTGCAGGACGAAAGCGCGAAGGGCCGCGAGGATACCAAGGCGGCCTTCGAGAGCCAGCTGAAGCAGGACAACACCCAGCAGCAGACCGCCGCCATGTACGGACTCTCCTTCCTCGCCCTCCGTCAGGGAGACTTGAAGACGGCGCAGGGCTGGCTCGACAAGGCGAAGGGATCGATGAAGCCGCGGCCCGGCGTGCTGTCGGCCGAGCGCAGCGGCCCGGACGGCGCGGCCATGTTCGCCAGCCTCGGCGTCGAGATCAAGCTGGCACCCGGCCAGCCGCCGGAAGTGCAGGCGCAGGCGGTGCAGGAAGCCGAACAGGCACACCAGAAATTCCCGCTGTCGCGCATGCTGGCGCGCCAGTACGCCGATGCGATGATCGCGTCCGGCAAGCTCGAGCAGGCGGCGTCCTTCCTGCGCGACCAGGTCCAGCAATACCGCGAAGAGCCCAAGCTCTACGACCAGCTGGCCAAGACCTATGCGGCCCAGGGCAAGATCGCGCTGCAGCATATGGCGCTGGCCGAATCCTATGTCCTGAGCGGCGCGGTGCCGGCCGCGGTCGACCAGCTGAACATGGCGCGCAAGGCCCAGGACGTGTCTTTCTACGACCAAGCCGTGATCGACGCCCGCGAGCGCGAGCTGCAGCAGCGCCAGCGCGACGAGAAGCAGGACAAGAAGGACAAGGACAAATGGGCGGCCGGCCCCGATGGCGGACCGAAGCTCAAAATTGAAACCAGCAGCGAGACCGTGCCCGCATCGGGATTCGGAACGGGCCCGGCATTCGGGCCGGGTTCCGCGGCCGGCCCCGGAAGAGGGACGGCGGGCGGTGCGCCTTTCGGCCGTGATCCCGGCCGGCTCACCGATCCCTTGCCCTTGCGTAGTCAGTAAATATTATTGTTGGGCCGTCAGCAGGTCCGGCCTCTGCACGAAGCCGAAGCGCCGTGGCGCTTCATCCGGCGCCAGGCGTTCCACCTCGATCTCCCGGCCTTGCCAGCGCAGGGCCAGCCGGCCCGGGCCGCCCTCCAGCCACGCCAGCAATCCTTCATCCACGGCCGGCTTGCCGTCCAGTTCCATCGCCTGCAGCAGCTGGGCCACGTCGCGGTCGTCGAGCTGGGCCAGACATTCTCCGGCGCGGATCAGCATACTGCCGTCTTCCGGCATGAATAGCTGTTCGGGTGCCGGCATCGGCTGGCCGGTGTGCAGGACGAAGCCGTGGGCCGGGTCGGTGCGGGCGATGAAGGGCGTGGTGTCGAGGTTCACGTAGACCCGTTGCGGACCGTTCTGGAAATACCAGCAGCCGCGCTCGTCGTGCAGGTAGTTGCGGTTGATGAAGCCGACCAGGGCGGCGTTGCTCAGCCTGTCGCCGGGCGCGCCGGCGCGTTGGGCGGCCTCGTCGCGCATGCGCCAGGTGCCGCGCGCGTCGAGTGCCAGCCAGCCATAGCAGTGCGGCACGTTCGGCCACTTGGCCATTGCCTGTTTTACGATGTCGTCCATGTGTCCAAGCTTGGCATAGTTGGGCGGCCGCCGGCGCGCGCATGTTCGCCTTGACGGCGCTGTCCGCCCGCCTGGTCGAAGAAGTGCAGGATGCGGCGCGGCAGCCAGTCGATGTGTCCGGGAAAGGGGCCGACCGGAAAGCCGACGTGGCCGCCGGTGGCCGGATATTCCAGCGTGACCGATGGCGCGGCCGTCTCCGGCAGGTGCCGGCCCGGTAAAAAGGGATCGTTGCGCGCGTTCAGCACCAGGGTCGGCACGGTGATGTCGTGCAGCACGTGCCTGGCGCTGGCGCGGTGCCAGTAGTCATCGGTGTCGCGGTAGCCGTGCAGCGGCGCGGTGACGACGTTGTCGAAGCTGTACAGGTCCTTCGAGGCGAGCAGGGCGGCGCGGTCGAACAGGCCGGGAAAGCGCTCCAGCTTGGCCAGGGCCTTGGGCTTGAGCGTGTCCAGGAACATGCGCGTGTACAGGCGGTTGAAGCCTTTCGAGAGCGCCGCCCCGCCGGCCGCCAGGTCGAGCGGCGCGGAGACGCTCACGGCGGCGTCGACGATCTCGGCACCATGCTGCTGCTCGCCCAGCCAGCGCAGCAGGGCGTTGCCGCCCAGCGAGACGCCGGCCACGTAGAACGGGCTTGATGCGCGCGGACGCAGGCGGCGAATGATCCAGTCCAGCTCCTCGGCGTCGCCCGAGTGATAAAAGCGCGGCGCCAGGTTGGCTTTGCCCGAGCAGCCGCGGAAATGCGGGATCGCGCCATGCCAGCCGCGCGCCGCAAGCGCCGCCATCAGGCCGCGCGCGTAATGGCTGTCCGACGAACCTTCCAGACCGTGGAACAGCATCACGAACGGCATGCCGGGCTGGCCGTCGACGAAATCGACGTCGATGAAATCCTGGCCGCAGGGCGTGTCCCAGCGCTCACGCCGGAAGGCGACGTCCGGCTTTGTGATGGCGACGGCCGGGTAGATCGTCTGCAAGTGGCCGCCGGGCAGCCAGAGCGGCGCGCGATAGTCCGGCATGCCTGCGAACAGGCCGCTGCACTCGGCGCAGTAGTGGCTCACGGCCCGGCTGGCGCTACGAAATTAATGGTGCGACAGCGTGGTGCCGGGCGCCAGCTGGTACTGGGTGCCGCAGTACGGGCACTTGGCATGGCCGTGGTGATCGAAATCCAGGAAGACGCGCGGGTGGGACGACCACAGCGGCATCGCCGGATTCGGGCAGTAGGCCGGCAGGTCCTTGGCTTCCAGTTCCACCACAGGAATGGTCTTCTCGTTCATGTTTGACTCTCCGTCATTGGGAATTATTCGAAACTGCGATTTTAACGGATTCACACTGATTGCCGGAATGGTCCGGTAGAATAGTGGTCGATTATTGTCGAGTAGACGTTTTCCTGTTCCATGTCCGACCGTTCCCCATCCGCCGTGCCCTTGGTTTCCATGCAGCTGCACCCGGACATGCCGGTCGATCCGCAAGCCGATGCGCGCGGCTGGCGCGAAGGTTTCCAGACCGGTTTCCCAACCCTGTTCGGTATCGGCGCCTGGGGCATGGTGGTCGGGGTCGCGATGGTCAAGAGCGGCCTCACGGTGGGCCAGGCCAGCGGTATGACCCTGATCGCGTTCGCCGGTTCCGCCCAGCTGGCGTCGCTGCCCCTGATCGCCGCCGGCGCCCCGGTCTGGGTGATCTTCCTGACCGCGCTGGTCGTCAACCTGCGCTTCGTGATCTTTTCCGCCCTGCTGGGTCCGCATTTCTCGCGCCTGCCGCTATGGCAGCGCTTCTACCTCGGCTACATCTCCGGCGACGTCTCGATCGCCCTGTTCCTGCAGCGTTATCCGACGCCGGCGCCCGAACCCGGCAAGCTGGCCTTCCTGAAGGGCTTGATGTATCCGAACTGGATCGCCTGGCAGGTCGGGTCGCTGATCGGCATCTTCCTCGGCAGCGCCGTGCCGGCCGAATGGCAGCTCGGCTTTGCCGGCTCGCTCGCCATCCTGTGCATCACGGTACCCCTGATCATCAACAGCGCGGCCCTGTGCGGCGTGCTGGTGGCCGGTGTGACGGCGCTGCTGGCGCACGGACTGCCCTATAAACTGGGCCTGCTGGCGGCGGTGCTGGCCGGCATGCTCACCGCGATGGCCTACGAGGAAATCATCGAAAAACGCAATCGAAGGGGCAGAATCGGCCATGGCTGACTGGGAAATCTGGGTCGTGATCCTGGTGCTGGGCGTGGCCACGGCCTGCACGCGCAGCACGTTCTGGCTGATCGGCCACCGGGTGACGATCCCGCCGCGGGTCCAGGAAATGCTGCGCTATGCTCCGGCCTGCGCGCTGGCCGCGATCGTCTTTCCCGACATGGTGCTCGGGCCGCAGGGCGAGCTGCAGGTGACGCTGGCGAATCCGAGGCTGCTGGCCGGCCTGGCTGCGCTCGGGTTTTACCTGTGGCGGCGCGCGATGCTGCAAACCATCGTATTCGGCATGCTGGTGCTGACACTGTTGCGTGTGTTTCATGTTTTCGGCAACATCGGCTAAGGTAAAATAACGTTTTTTCCACTATTTCCACTCCGGATACACGCTCACATGGCTGTCCTCAATTTCACCCGCTTGCAAGACCTGATCGACCAGGGCGCGCTGAAAGGCAAGCGCGTCTTCATCCGCGCCGACCTGAACGTCCCCCAGGACGATGCCGGCAACATTACCGAAGACACCCGCGTGCGCGCCTCGGTACCCGCGATCCGCGCCGCCCTGCAGGCGGGCGCGGCCGTGATGGCGACTTCCCACCTGGGCCGTCCGACCGAGGGCGAATTCAAGCCGGAAGACAGCCTGGCGCCGGTCGCCAAGCGCCTGTCCGAGCTGCTGGGCATGCCGGTCGAGCTGAAGCAAAACTGGGTAAACAGCGGGGTCGACGGCGTGGACGTTGCGCCGGGCCAGGTCGTGTTGCTGGAAAACTGCCGCGTCAACAAGGGCGAAAAGAAAAACGATGACGAACTGGCCCGCAAGATGGCCAAGCTGTGCGACGTCTACGTGAACGACGCCTTCGGCACCGCGCACCGCGCCGAAGCGACCACCCACGGCATCGCGAAATTCGCGCCCGTGGTCGCCGCCGGTCCGCTGCTGGCCGCCGAACTCGACGCACTGGGTAAAGCCCTGCACGCGCCGCAGCGTCCGCTGCTGGCCATCGTCGCCGGCTCGAAGGTGTCGAGCAAGCTGACCATCCTGCAGAGCCTGGCCGACAAGGTCGACAACCTGATCGTCGGCGGCGGCATCGCCAACACCTTCATGAAGGCGGTCGGCCTGAACGTCGGCAAATCGCTGATGGAAGCCGACCTGGTGGGCGAAGCGAAGACCATCATCGACAAGATGTCCGCGCGCGGCGCGACCGTGCCGATTCCGGTGGACGTGGTGTGCGCCAAGGAGTTCTCGCCGACCGCCGCCGCCACCGTCAAGGATGTGAAAGACGTGGCGGACGATGACATGATCCTGGACATCGGTCCGAAGACCGCGGCCCAGCTTGCGGACCAGATCGCCAAGGCCGGCACCATCGTCTGGAACGGCCCGGTCGGCGTGTTCGAGTTCGACCAGTTCGCCGAAGGCACGAAGACCCTGGCCACCGCCATCGCGCAGTCGAAGGGCTTCTCGATCGCCGGCGGCGGCGACACCCTGGCTGCCATTGCAAAATACAATATTGCCGACCAGATCGGCTATATCTCGACCGGCGGCGGCGCCTTCCTCGAGTTCCTCGAAGGTAAGACGCTGCCGGCGGTTGAGATCCTGCTGCAACGCAGCGCCCAGTAGAAGCCGAGTGAGACCCTAGCGCAGCCGAGCTTGCGCTTTTCCTTGAAGGATAACCATGTACCGTGGCACCAAGATCGTAGCAACCATCGGCCCTGCATCGACCGATTTCGACATTCTCGTCAAGATGATTCGCGCCGGCGTCGACGTCGTGCGCCTGAATTTCTCGCATGGTCGGGCGCAGGACCACATCGATCGCGCTGCCCTGGTACGCCGCGCGGCCGCCGAGTGCGGCCGCGAAGTGGCGATCATGGCCGACATGCAGGGTCCGAAGATCCGCGTCGGTAAATTCGAGCAAGGCAAGATCTTCCTGAACAACGGCGACGCCTTCATCCTGGATGCCAAGTGGGGCGAGAACGGCGAGCTGGGCAACCAGGAACGCGTCGGCCTCGACTACAAGGCGCTGCCGCGCGACGTCAAGCCGGGCGACAAGCTGCTGCTGAACGACGGCCTGATCGTGCTGGTCGTCGACAAGGTCGTCGGCAGCGAGATCTACACCACCACCAGGGTCGGCGGCGAACTGTCGAACAACAAGGGCATCAACCGCCAGGGCGGCGGCCTGACCGCGCCGGCCCTGACCTCGAAGGACATGGAAGACATCAAGACCGCGATGAGCTTCCAGGCCGACTACCTGGCGATTTCCTTCCCGAAGAGCGCCACCGACATGGAAATGGCACGCCAGCTGGCCAACATCGCCGGCGAGCCCTTCGGCCACAAGCCGATGATGATCGCGAAGATCGAACGTGCCGAAGCGATTCCGGTGCTGCAGGAAATCCTGGATGCCTCCGACGGCATCATGGTCGCCCGCGGCGACCTGGCCGTCGAAGTCGGCAACGCGGCGGTGCCGGCGCTGCAGAAGCGCATGATCCGCATGGCGAGGGAGTCCAACAAGCTGGCGATCACCGCGACCCAGATGATGGAGTCGATGATCGTCAACGCCGTCCCGACCCGCGCCGAAGTGTCGGACGTGGCCAACGCCGTGCTGGACGGCACCGACGCCGTGATGACCTCGGCCGAGACCGCATCGGGCAAGTACCCGGTCGAGACCGTCGAGATGATGTCGGCGATCTGCGTCGAAGCCGAGCAGTCCGAATATAACAAGCTGGAAGCCGACTTCCTGAACGTGCAGTTCACCCGCATCGACCAGTCGATCGCCTACGGCACCCTGTTCACCGCCCACCACCTGCGCGTGAAGGCGATCGTGGCGCTGACCGAATCCGGCTCGACCGCGCTGTGGATGTCGCGCCATTCGATCGACACCCCGATCTTCGCGCTGACCCCGTCGCAGACGACCGAGCGCAAGGCTTCGCTGTACCGCAACGTGCGCGCCTTCCACCTGCTGCAGGAAGGCGGCAGCCACGCCGTGCTGCGCAAGGCTGAGGAACTCCTCATGCGCGAAGGCGTCGTACGCAAGGGCGACCTGATCGTTGTGACCTGGGGCTCGCCGATGGGACAGGCCGGCGGCACCAATGCGCTCAAGATCGTGCGCGTGGGCGATGCGGAAAATTTTTTGAAGGAAACCTCGTAAATAAGCCCGTCGTCCCCGCGGAGACGACGGTGACGGGCGAGGTTCCAACCACAGTTTTTTTATTGTTTGGAGCATAACCATGGCACTCGTATCAATGCGTCAACTGCTGGACCACGCCGCCGAACACGGCTATGGCCTGCCGGCGTTTAACGTCAATAACCTGGAACAAGTCCAGGCCATCATGGCCGCGGCCGATGCCACCAACAGCCCGGTGATCATGCAGGCATCGGCCGGCGCCCGCAAATATGCCGGCGAAGCCTTCCTGCGCCACCTGATCGATGCCGCGGTCGAAGCCTATCCGCACATCCCGGTCGTGATGCACCAGGACCACGGCCAGTCGCCGGCGGTCTGCATGGCCGCGATCCGTTCGGGCTTCACCTCGGTCATGATGGACGGTTCGCTGGAGGCCGACGGCAAATCGGTCGCTTCGTACGAATACAACGTCGACGTGTCGAAGGAAGTCGTGAAATTCGCGCACTCGATCGGCGTCACCGTGGAAGCCGAACTGGGCGTGCTCGGTTCGCTGGAAACCATGAAGGGCGACAAGGAAGACGGCCACGGCGCGGACGGCACCATGACCCGCGAACAGCTGCTGACCGACGTGGCCCAGGCCGCCGACTTCGTCGCCCGCACCCAGTGCGATGCGCTGGCGATCGCGATCGGCACCTCGCACGGCGCCTACAAGTTCACCCGCAAGCCGACCGGCGACATCCTGGCCATCGACCGCATCAAGGAAATCCACGCGCGCATTCCGAACACCCACCTGGTGATGCACGGTTCGTCCTCGGTGCCGCAGGACCTGCTGGCGATCATCCGCGAATTCGGCGGCGACATGAAGGAAACCTATGGCGTGCCGGTCGAAGAGATCCAGGAAGGCATCAAGCACGGTGTCCGCAAGGTCAACATCGACACCGACATCCGCCTGGCGATGACGGCCGCGATCCGCAAGTACCTGTTCGAGAACCCATCGAAGTTCGACCCGCGCGACTACCTGAAGCCGGCCCGCGAAGCCGCCACCCAGATCTGCAAGGCCCGCTACATCTCCTTCGGCTGCGAAGGCATGGCTTCGAAGATCAAGCCGATTCCGCTGGACAAGATGGCGGAGCGCTACAAGGCTGGCGAACTGGCGCAGATCGTCCAGTAAGTAATAGCCGTCGTCCCCGCGCAGGCGGGGACCCAAGTTCGAGGCATACTGGCCAAACTTAGGTTCCCGCCTTCGCGGGAACGACGGGGTGAATGCCGCGCTAATGCGGCAGCGCGTCAAAAATGACGTAAAATATCGCACTCCTCACCGGCGGACCCCCGCCGGTTTCGCTTTATCAAGATATCCCCTCTATGAAAAGCCTCTACCAATCCACTATTTCCTCCCTGCCACTGCTCGGCCGCGGCAAGGTCCGCGACAACTATGCCGTCGGCGACGACAAGATCCTGATCGTCACCACCGACCGCCTGTCCGCCTTCGACGTCGTCATGAACGAGCCGATCCCCGGCAAGGGCATGGTGCTGAACCAGATGAGCGACTTCTGGTTCGAGAAACTCGGCCACATCGTGCCGAACCACCTGACCGGCGTGGCGCCGGAATCCGTGGTGGCGCCTGAAGAAGTGGATCAGGTCAAGGGGCGTGCCGTGGTCGCCAAGCGCCTGAAGCCGATCCTGGTCGAGGCCGTGGTGCGCGGCTACATCATCGGTTCCGGCTGGAAGGATTACCAGGCCACCGGCGCGATCTGCGGCATCCACCTGCCGGCCGGCCTGCGCCAGGCCGACAAGCTGCCCGAGCCGCTGTTCACCCCGGCCGCCAAGGCCGACCTGGGCGAGCACGACGAAAACATCAGCTATGAAGAGATGGAGCAGCGCATCGGCATCGAACTGGCCGAGAAGATCCGCGACGTCAGCATCAAGCTGTACAGCGCCGCCGCGGAATACGCGGCCACGCGCGGCATCATCATCGCCGATACCAAGTTCGAATTCGGCCTCGACGACAAGGGCGTGCTGCACCTGATGGACGAAGTCCTGACCGCCGATTCCTCGCGTTTCTGGCCGGCGGATTCCTACGCACCGGACATGTCGCCGCCGTCCTTCGACAAGCAGTTCGTGCGCGACTACCTGGAAACGCTGAAGGACTGGAACAAGACCCCGCCGGCGCCGCCGCTCCCGCAAGACGTCGTCGACAAGACCCAGGCCAAGTACTTCGAGGCCATCGAACGCCTGACCGGCGAAAAGCTGAAGGTCTGAGATGGCGGACCAGAACAAACCTGTCGTCGGCATCATCATGGGTTCCAGTTCGGACTGGGACGTGATGCAGCACGCGGTCGCCATCCTCGAGCAGTTCGGCGTCCCGCATGAAGCGCAAGTGATCTCGGCCCACCGCATGCCGGACGAGATGTTCGCCTATGCGACCAGCGCCCGTGCGCGCGGCCTGCGCGCCATCATCGCCGGCGCCGGCGGCGCCGCCCACCTGCCGGGCATGGTGGCCGCCAAGACCATCGTGCCGGTGCTGGGCGTGCCGGTGCCGTCGCGCTACCTGCGCGGCGAGGATTCGCTGCTGTCGATCGTGCAGATGCCGAAGGGCGTGCCGGTGTCGACCTTCGCCATCGGCGAGGCCGGCGCCGCCAACGCGGCCCTGACGGCGGTGGCGATGCTGGCCGCGCTAGATGATGCGCTGGCCGCGCAGCTGGAAGACTTCCGCGCGAAACAGACCGAGGCCGCGAAGGCCATGACCCTGCCGCCTCAGTGATAAGTGATGAGTGATGAGTGATCAGCAACCGAAACCCCTGCTGCCCGCCGCCGACCCGTCCACCTGGCTGGGCGTGATGGGCGGCGGCCAGCTCGGCCGCATGTTCGCCCAGGCCGCGCAGGCGATGGGCTACAAGGTCGCCGTGCTCGAACCGTCGAAGGAATGTCCGGCCGGGCAGGTTGCCGAGCACCTGGTCGAGGCCGGGTACACGGACGTCGCTGGCCTCGATGCGCTGGCAGCCCGGTGCGCAGCGGTCACCACCGAGTTCGAGAACGTCCCGGCCGACAGCCTGTCGAGGCTGGCGCAAACAGTGTTCGTCGCCCCGGACGCGCACGGCGTGTCGGTGGCCCAGGACCGCATCGCCGAGAAATCCTTTTTCGTCGCCTGCGCCGCCAAGTCCGGCGTGATGCCGGCGCCGCACAAGGTCATCGCGACACTCCAGGACGTCGAGGCGATCTCCGACGAGCTGCTGCCCGGGATCCTGAAGACCGTGCGCATGGGCTACGACGGCAAGGGCCAGGTGCGCGTGCGCACCCGCGCGGACGTGCGCGCGGCGTGGGAATCCATGGGGCAGGTGAGCTGCCTGCTGGAGAAGATGCTGCCGCTGGCCTACGAAGTGTCGGTGCTGACCGCGCGCGGCGCGGACGGCGCCTCGGTGGTCTATCCGATCGCCGAGAACGTGCACCGCGACGGCATCCTGTTCACGACCACGGTGCCGGGCCCGAACGTCTCGGCCGAGTGCGCCTCGACGGCGCAGGATGCGGCGCGCGCCATCGTCGCCGAACTCGCTTATGTCGGCGTGCTGTGCATCGAATTCTTCGTGCTGACGGACGGTTCGCTGGTCGTCAACGAAATGGCGCCGCGTCCGCACAACAGCGGCCACTACACCATCGACGCCTGCGTCACCAGCCAGTTCGCGCAGCAGGTGAGGGCGATGGCGCGCCTGCCGCTGGGCGATTGCCGCCAGCATTCGCCGGCGGTGATGCTGAATATCCTGGGCGATGTCTGGTTCGACGGTGACAGCGACAAGCTGCGTGAACCGGCCTGGGACCGGGTCCTGGCGCTGCCGGGCGCGAACCTGCACCTGTACGGCAAGAACGACCCGCGCCGCGGCCGCAAGATGGGCCACCTGACCTTCGTCGCGCCGACGCTCCATGAAGCGCAGCGCCAGTTCGAGGCCGCCTGCGCGATCCTGGGAATTCAGCTGTGACCCGCAGCGTGACCCAGCAGCAAGCAATGGAAGCCGGCCAGGCCGACATCGACGCCGCCGCGCGCGCGCTCGAAGCCGGCAGCCTGGTCGCCTTTCCCACCGAAACCGTGTACGGCCTGGGTGCCGACGCCGAGAATCCGGCAGCCGTCGCCGCCATCTATGCCGCCAAGGGCCGCCCGCAGGACCACCCGGTGATCGTCCACGTGGCGCCCGGCGCCGCACTGGATTACTGGTGCGCCGAGATTCCGTCGGAGGCCCGGCAGCTGGCCGACGCCTTCTGGCCCGGCCCGCTGACCATGATCCTGAAGCGCGCCCCGAACATCCCCGACGCCGTCTCCGGCGGCCAGGACACGGTCGGCATCCGCTGCCCCTCGCACCCGGTCGCGATCCGCCTGCTGCAGGCATTCAAGGGCGGCAGGGGAGGCGTGGCGGCGCCCTCGGCCAACAAGTTCGGCCACGTCAGCCCGACCACGGCCCAGCATGTACGGGATGAATTCGGGGCCGATCCGCGCATCGCCGCGGTGCTGGACGGCGGCCAGAGCGAGGTCGGGATCGAATCGACCATCGTCGACCTGTCGCGCCTTGCCACCCATGGCCCGGTACTGCTGCGCCCTGGCCATATCTCGGCAGAAAGCATCGCCGCCGTGATCGACCGGATGCCGGTCCGTCCGGACGCCCTCGGGGCAGACCCCTCGGCTCCGCGCGCTTCCGGCACCCTCGAATCGCACTACGCACCGCATACGCCGGTCGCGATGCAGGACACGGCCACCCTGGCCGCGACCCTGGAGCGCCTGCACGGAGCCGGTCGCAAGGTTGCGCTGATCCATTACTCGGCGCTGCCGCCCGTGCACGCCGAGGTCGCCCTGCCGCCGACGCCGGAAGGGTTTGCGCACGCGCTGTACGCGGCCTTGCGCACGATGGACGGCGCCGGCGCCGACCTGATCTTGGTCGAGGCGCCGCCGCAGGATGGCGCCTGGCTGGGCGTCAACGACCGCCTGCGCCGGGCTGCGCATGGGTCCACCGGCATCGTGCACGGACTGATAAACAACACTACCGACCTCTGATACAAACCAGGGCTTCTCAAAAACGCATGCAGAGTGCATGCTTTCGGGAAACTGAACTATCGTCGTCCCCGCCTGTGTGGGGACGACGTTTTTTTATGCCTCGAAATTGGCACTTTGTCCCGTTTGTCATCATGAAATCCTTGCGTCCGCTCCATACCCCGGGCCTGAGCCTCGGCCTGGGCCTCCTGCTTGCCGCCTGCAGCGGCGGCACCACGACCGGTGGCACCCCGGTCGGCGTCACCAATCCCGCTCCCTTGCCCGGCCTCGCCCGCGGCAGCCTGGTCGGCCAGGCCGCATCCGTCGCCGTGAATGTCGGCGGCAACAGCCTGGCCACCTTGTCGCCGTCCGTGCTGGCCGGCTTCCTGGAATCGGCCCAGACCGGTACGCTGGCGGTGGCCGGCCAGCCGCAGTGTTCGGTCTCGGTTTACCGCGTGCACTACAACACCATCGGCGGCGCCGGCGAAACGACCGATGCCAGCGCAGCCATCTTCGTGCCTTCCGGCAGCGGCAACTCGTGCAGCAGCTCGCGCCCGGTGCTGCTGTACGCCCATGGCACCTCGCTGCAGAAGTCGTATGACATGGCCGACATCGCCAACAACACGGAAGCCCGCCTGGCCGCCGCCGTGTTCGCGGCCCAGGGCTTCATCGTGGTCGCCCCCAATTACGCCGGCTACGGCGGCTCCTCGCTCGGCTATCACCCCTACCTCGACCGCATCCAGGAAGCGGCCGACATGATCGATGGCCTGCGCGCGGCGCGCAGCAGCTTCGACGCCATCGGCGTGCGCGATTCCGGCAAGCTGATGGTCACCGGCTATTCCCAGGGCGGCTATGTGGCGCTGGCGACCCAGCGCGCGATGCAGGAGCTGGGCAACGCCGAGTTCACGCTCACCGCCGCGGCCGGCATGTCGGGTCCGTATGCGATCGCCCGCTTCGGCGACGACCTGTTCGGCGGCGCGCCGCGCGACGGCGCGACCGTCATCGTGCCGACCATCATCAACGCGGCCCAGCACGCCAGCGCGGCGATCTACCGCACCCCCGCCGACGTGTACGAGGCGCAGTACGCCACCACCATCGTCGACCTGGTGCCGGGCACCCTCGGCAGCAGCGAGCTGGTCAGCCAGGGCAAGCTGCCGGAGAGCAGCTTGTTCGCGGCCGATTCCATGCCGCAGGCGCCGGGCCATACCCAGTACTTCGGCGCCAACAACCTGATCCGCAGCGACTACCGTGCCGGCTACCTGGCGGACATGGCGCTTCACCCCTGCGACCAGAGCGCCACCGCGCCGCTCAACTGCGCGCCTCAACACAATCTGCGTAAATGGCTGGTGCGCAACGACTTGCGCAGCTACCTGCCGGCCGCGCCGACCCTGTTGTGCGGCGGTCACGATGACCCGACCGTGCCGTACTTCAATACCACGGCGACGGCCGCGTATTTCCGTGCGCGCGGCGCGGCGATCACCGAGCTCGATATCGACGACAAGCCCAGCCTGAACGACCCCTTCCGCAGTGCGAAAGCAGGGTTCGTGACGGCCCGGACTCTCCTGCGCGCGGCGAACGGCGACGGCGCCGTCGCGTCCAGCTACCACGCCGGCCTCGTGGCGCCTTTCTGCATGGCCGCGACACGCGATTATTTCCAGTCGGTACTGGCTCGCTAGGTCATCGTTCCCGCCACTTTTTACATAGGACAAGCTCGGCAGCGTTGCTATAATCGCCAGCGCCGCCGGGCTTCATTCGTACCGTGTTGCAAATATTGTTGCAGGGCATGGTACGAAAGGCTTTTCCGCTATACAAGCACGTTGAACACTGGCATATTAGTTGTGATACGAATAGCACGGGCGTTCGTTTCAAAGCAAAAGAAAACCTCATCTAGGAGACACAATGCGTAAGACCTCTTTCGCGCTCGCGCTGCTGACCGCAGCTGTCCTGACCGCCTGCGGTGGCAATGGCCCACGCGGCGGCGACCAGACGCCCAAGACCAAATTCAGTAGCCAGATCACCTTCGGCGACAGCCTCTCCGACGTCGGCACCTATGCCGTCGGCGGCGTTGCAGCCCTCGGTGGCGGCCAGTACACCATCAACGGCAACAACACCTCGATCGCTCCTGAGCTGACCGGCAAGAACTACACCACGCTGATGGCCGCCCAGCTCGGTCTGCCTGCGCCATGCGCGGCCCAGACCGGCCTGCAGGGCACCGCATCCGCCGGCTTCTCGGTGCCGGTGACCGATCATCCGGAATGCTTCAACTACGCCCAGGGCGGCGCCCGCGTGACCAATCCGATCGGTCCGGGCAACAAGGCGCTCGACAAGCCGGGCGCGATCTCGTTGGGCCAGATGACCGTGCCGGTCGTGACCCAGATCGTCAACCACCTGAAGAAGGTCAACGGCAAGTTCAAGGGCGACGAGCTGGTCATCGTGATGTCAGGCGGCAACGACGTGCTGGAGCAGTTGGGCGAACTGTCGGCCGCCGCCACCGCGGCCGGCGGCCAGGCCCTGGCGCAGAGCCTGGTGACCCAGCTGGCTCCGGGCACCACCAACCCGCAGACCGGCGTGGCCGCGATCGGCGCCGCGATCCAGGCTGAAGCCGCCAAGCCGACGGCCACGCCGCAGACCATCATCGCCGCCGCGATCGGCGCCGCCGCCCAGAACGGCAATACCGCCGCCGTCGCCAACGCCGCCACCATCGGCGCCACCGCCGGTGCCGCAGCGACCGCCGCCGGGACCGCCTACTCGACCGCCCACGGTCCGGACCTGGTCAAGGCCATGGCCACCGCCGGCGCCGAACTGGGCGCCCTGGTCAAGACCCAGCTGGTCGCCAACGGCGCGAACTACGTGGTCGTGAACAACCTGCCGGACGTGTCGATCTCGCCGTCGGCCAAGGCGCAATCGGCCGATACCCAGAAGCTGATCCAAGCCATGGTCGCCACCTTCAACGACCAGCTGAAAACCGCCGTTGCCGGCGAGTCGAAGGTGCTGTACGTCGACCTGGCCGCCATCAGCCGCGACCAGGCGACCAATCCGGCGCCCTACGGCCTGACCAACACCACGACCCCGGCCTGCGACCTGAGCCCCGCCAAGAATCCGCTGGGTTCTTCGCTGGTGTGCAACAAGAACAACCTGATCGCCGGCGACGTCAGCCACTACATGTTTGCCGACTCCGTGCACCCGACCCCGTTCGAGTACTCGCTGATCGCGCGCTACATGCTGGAGCAGATGGCAGTCAAAGGCTGGCTGTAATTTTCACGAATAAGAATCAGGAGAAAACATGAAAGTACGTATCAATGTCGTGAAGATGCTGGTCGCCGCAGGCACCCTGGCCGTCGCGACTGGCGCCGCGGCGCAGTCGCAGGGCCAGTTCACCGTGTCGGTCGGCGCCAACCAGCTGAAGCCGAAGGTCGAGAGCGGCCCGATCTCGGCGCCGGCACTGCCGAACTCGCTGGGCGACGTCAGCAAGGACACCCAGCCGGTGGCCGTCATCACCTACGGCCTGACCGACAACATCTCGGTCGAGACCGCGGTCGGCACCCCGTACAAGCACAAGCTGTATGGCGCCGGCGCCATCACCGGTACCGGCCAGCTCGGCACCGTCGAAGCCCTGCCGGCGATCGCGCTGCTGCAGTACCGCTTCTTCGACCCGAGCTCGCGCATCCGTCCCTACGTCGGCCTGGGCCTGGCCTACGCCATGTTCCAGAAGGAGACCGGTTCGTTCGGCATGACCGCGCTGACCAACCCGGGCGGCGGCACCGCGACCACCTTCAGCATCGACAACAAGTGGACCTATGCCGGCCAGCTCGGTCTGCAGTACAACGTCAACGAGAAGTGGTTCGCCAACGCGTCCTACATCAAGACCCGTCTGCGCACCGACTTGCACTTCTCGACCGGCCAGCATCAGCACGTGAAGCTGGATCCGGACTCGTTCATCCTGTCGGTCGGCTACAAGTTCTGAGCTGATTTTCAGGCATGAAAAAACCCCGCCTCGGCGGGGTTTTTTTACGTCGCGGCGTTACGCGATCAGAACGCCGCGATGCCGGTCTGCGCGCGGCCCAGGATCAGGGCGTGGATGTCGTGCGTGCCTTCGTAGGTATTCACCACCTCGAGATTCACCATGTGGCGGATGATCCCGAACTCGTCCGAAATACCGTTACCGCCCAGCATGTCGCGCGCGACCCGGGCGATGTCCAGCGACTTGCCGCAGGAATTGCGCTTCATGATCGAGGTGATCTCGACCGCCGCGGTCCCCTCGTCCTTCATGCGGCCCAGGCGCAGGCAGCCCTGCAGGCCCAGCGTGATCTCGGTCTGCATGTCGGCCAGCTTCTTCTGCACCAGCTGGTTCGCGGCCAGGGGTTTGCCGAACTGCTTGCGGTCCAGCACGTACTGGCGCGCGGTGTGCCAGCAGTCTTCCGCCGCGCCCAGCGCACCCCAGGCGATGCCGTAGCGCGCCGAGTTCAGGCAGGTGAACGGACCCTTCAGGCCGCGCACCTCCGGGAAGGCGTTTTCTTCGGGGCAGAACACCTCGTCCATGACAATTTCGCCGGTGACGGAGGCGCGCAGGCCGAACTTGCCGTGGATGGCGGGGCTTGAGAGGC
>NZ_JBKFGF010000025.1:0-4265 GCF_051233485.1 Massilia sp. LXY-6 | reverse complement strand
CTGCTACGGTGTCTGGCACTACCTGGAGCGCGACTAGCGTGGCGCTGAGCAGCGGTAATGGCACGCTGAGCGTGCGCACTGTCGACACAGCAGGCAATGTTACGGCCGGCACGGGGCACACCTACACGCTGGACACCACCGCGCCGACTGTTAATTACACGAATGGCAGCTTGGGCACGCAGGGTGGTACCCCCTCGGTATCGGGTACGTATTCTGATGCGCTAAGCGGCAGCAACGTTGTAATCACTGTATCGGATAAAACCGGTACAACCTCTAGTGGGGCCGCTACCGTAAAGCAAAATGGAACCTGGCAATACACCAATCCAAGCTTAGCCTCTGGCGACGCACTAACGATTGTCGCCACGGACCTTGCAGGGAATCAAACGACTATAACGAAGAATGCACCGGCTGGTATAGCTGGGGAGGAAATCGTCTTGGGTCTGCAGAACTTGGCACCCCAGTCCGCTAGCGCCGAAGTGCAGATTACAAATTTGCCGGATGGGTGGATTCTGAATGGCGGTACACGGCTGGATAATGGAAACTGGGTAATACAGACGTCAGATACAAGCACATTGTCGATAACCTCTCCATCTAGCTACACAGGTGCACAAGTACTTAATGTTGTCGTTACCTGGACCAACGCCGACGGCACCAAGAGCACCATGTCCGTCGCCGACAACATGGAGGTCTACGCCAAAGGTTCGCCGATCTTCGCCTGGAACGGCGACGACCACCTCGCTGGCTCCAGCGGCCACGATACCTTCGTGATCGCCCAGCCCATCGGTCACGACGTCATCTACAAGTTTGACGCCACAGCCGACAAGGTGGATCTCATCGGTTACAAGGGTCTCGCCAACTTCGGCGACCTCCATGACCATATCAGTGAAGACAGCGCGGGCAATGCTGTCGTCACCTTGGGCGACGGCCAGTCCATCACGCTGCAGGGCGTCCATGCATCGAACCTGACCGCGGCCAACTTCGTCTTCGACGAAACCCCGGTCATGTCCAACACCGGCAGCCTGGTGCTCGGCGATGGTTCGACGATGCCTCTGAGCGGTGAGATCCATAACACCGGCACGATCGCTCCGAAGTCGACCGGCAGCGACACCAACCTGCTGCTCATCGGCAAAGGCATCACGCTGGACGGCGGCGGGCATCTGACGCTGTCCGACAACAGCGCTAACGTGATCTCGGGCACCGGCGCGGCGGTCACGCTGACCAACGTCGACAACACCATCTCCGGCGCCGGCCAGCTTGGCGCAGGGCAGCTGGGTCTGGTCAACCATGGAACCATCATTGCGGACGGTGCCAACTCGCTCGTCATCAATACCGGCGACAACATCGTCTTCAACGATGGCATCCTGGAAGCCACCGGCGCCGGCGGGCTGCACGTTGCCGGGGCGGTGTCCAACAACGGTAAGTTGTGGGCCAACGGTTCGGAGCTGGCGATCTACGGCGGCGTGAACGGGGAAGGCACCAGCCTGATTAGCGGAAACGGCATGCTGGAGTTCGGCAGCGCATCGTCGTCGCACATCATGTTCGCGGCGGATGCCGCCGGCTTGCTCAAGCTGGACGATGTTCTCCAGTTCACCGGCAACATTGCCGGCTTCAACGGCGATGACAAGCTGGACCTTGGCGACATGCACTTCAGTGGCAGCCTGGTATTTAGCTACACTGCCGATGTCGGTGGCGAAGGTGGCAAGCTAACGGTCAGCGACGGAGCACATGCGGTCAGCATCGCGCTGTTAGGCCAGTATGACGGTACCGGCTTCCATGCAGCAAGCGATGGCGGAAGCGGTACCCTGATCACCTACACCCCAGTGACTACGGTTGCCCAGAGCTTTGACGCGATCCATCATACGTGGTGGTAGGTTGAGATAGGGACTTCACACCGACATCGACCGGCAGTCGGTTTGTCCCGCCAGTTTCTTGGCGGGACATTTTTTTTGGGGATCGAAAAGCCGGCCAGGCTAGGTCAGCTCGCGCACGACCCGGAAACCGACGATATCGTTCGACAGGGCGCTCGAAAAGCCGTTGCGCAGTGCCGAGCGCAGGTAGCGCGGGTTGTACAGCCAGGAACCGCCGCGCAGGATGCGGCGGGCCTGGTCGCCGCCCTCTTCCCAGGCGCTGCCGTCCAGCGGCGCGCCCTCGTAGTTGTCGTGCACCACGTCCTGCACCCATTCCCAGACGTTGCCGTGCATGTCGAACAGGCCCCAGGGATTTGGTGGGAACATCCCGGCCGGCGTGGTGCCGCGCCGGTAAGCGCCGCGCGCGCCGCCGTTGTAGGTGAAGTTGCCGTCGTAGTTGGCCTGCTCGGGCGAGATGGTGTCGCCGAAGCTGAACGCGGTGTTGGTGCCGGCGCGGCAGGCGTATTCCCACTCGGCCTCGCTCGGCAGGCGGTAGCGGCGGCCGCTTGCCTCGGTCAGCCAGCGCAGGTAGTCCTGGGCGTCGTACCAGTTGACACCCACTACCGGATGCGCATCCGTCTGCGCGAAGCCTGGCGCTTCCCAGTTCACGTCGCCGCTCTGGCGCCAGCCGGTGGCGCGGACAAAAGCCCGCCACTCGCCCACCGTCACCGGATAGCGGCCCATCGCGATCGGCCTGTCGATCCCGATCCAGTGCTGCGGTAGCTCGCGCGCCAGCCAGCCTTTCTGCGAACCGGCCGCCGCCGCGAGCTCGCGCTCGTGCTCCGGCGAGCCCATCTGGAAGCGCCCGGTCGGCAGCAGCACCAGCTCCGGCCCCCTGCCCTCGCCATCCAGGAAACGGTCGCGCAGCACGCCTTCGAGGTCGGCCACCGGGCTGGCCGGGCCCGGTAGCATGGCTTCGAGCTCGGCCTGCTTGCGGGCCGCCTGCTCGGCGCGCTCGCCCTGCTGCTGCGCCAGGTAGGCCCCGGCGGCCCTGGCCTGGACCAGCTTGCGCCGGGCCTGTTCGGCATCCTGGCGCGCCTGTTCCGCCTCCAGGGCGCGGCGCTGCGCCAGCTGGCGCCGCAATTCTTCCTTGCGCACGCGTCGCGCCTCCTCGGCCGTCCGGCGCGCCAGCCGTTCCTGCTCCTTGCGCTGGCGCGCGAGCGCGGCCTGGGCCGCCGCTTTCGCCTCGGTTTCGATGCGCCGGCGCGCGGCCGCTTCCCGGGCCCGGCGCAGCAGTTCGGCTTCCGCCGCTTGCGCCGCTTCGCGTTCGGCGTGGGCGGCCTCGCCGGCGCGCAGCTCGGCGTCGCTCGCGCCGGCGGCCCGCTCCAGCCGCTCGAGCAATTCACGCACGCTGCCCGGACGGGTGGCGGCGCTGGCCGCGAAGCCGGCCTGCAGCGTCTCCCACTGGGCGTCGCTGAGGCCCGCGGGACGGTCCGCTACCGTCCGTTCTTCCTGGCCGGCGCCGAACGGCAGACGCCCGCTCAGCATCCGGTAGGCCATGGCCGCCACCGCATGCACGTCGAGGCCGCGCGCCGGAGACTCCTGGCCGGCGCCGCGGCCCGCTTCCGGCGCGCGGTAACCGCCCGTGCCGGAACTGGCGGGCGCCTCCAGCGACGCGTTGCCGGTGCCGCGGGCGCGCGCGGCGATGCCGAAGTCGAGCAGTTTTACTTCACCGGCGCGGGTCAGAAACACATTGGCCGGCTTGATGTCGCGGTGCACCAGCTGGTGGCGCTCCCAGGCGTGATCGAGGGCTGCGCCGACCGGCTTGAGCAGCTGCAGCACGCGCTCCAGGCCGAGCGTACCCTCGCGCGCCAGCAGGCTGTCGAAGTCTTCGCCCTCCAGGCATTCCATGATGATGAAGTAGCTCGCGGTCGCCGGATCCTGGGCCCAGTCGTAGACCCGCACGATGTGCTCGTGGGCGAGTTGGCGGGCGCGCGCCGCCTCCTCGATCAGCAGGCGCGCGTGGGCCGTGTTCCGGGTCAGCCGGGGCGGCAGGATCTTCAGCGCAACCTGGGCGCTGTGGCCGAGCTCCGCGTGGGTCGCGAGGTCGGTGGCCTGCCATACCTGGCCCATGCCGCCCTGCGCGATCAGGCGCTCGAGGCGGTAGCGGCGCTCGAACGGGCCGACTTCCTGGCCCGCCATCAGGCCGATCTCGGTGCCGCAGTCGTCCGCCATGGCAGGCACCGGCGCGGCGGCGACCGTCAGCGCGGCGGCGGCATCGCCCGGCAGCGGCGGCGCGTAGGCGGCGTCGAGAATGGCGTTCTTGCGGCTGTCGAATTCCTGGCGACTCAGCAGGCCGTCTTCGTGCAGGGCGCGCAGTTCGCGCAGCTTGTCGATCGCGGTCTGCATCATCTCCGT
>NZ_JBKFGF010000024.1:0-7492 GCF_051233485.1 Massilia sp. LXY-6 | reverse complement strand
GCGGCTGTCGAATTCCTGGCGACTCAGCAGGCCGTCTTCGTGCAGGGCGCGCAGTTCGCGCAGCTTGTCGATCGCGGTCTGCATCATCTCCGTGCCGGCAACGCGGCGCCGCAGGCCCCCCAGAACCGGTCGCCCGGACGGCAGCCCGCGTGGACGCAGGCGGCGATGGCCCCGGCCAGCGCGCCGGCCATCGATCCTGCCAGCCCGGCGCCGAGCTGGGCCTGGGTCGCCAGTGCCGTCTTGTTCACGTCGTTCTGCAGGCCGAGCAGTTCGAGCTGGTGGCGGCGCTCGCGCTCTTCCTGGGCGTCGCGGCGGGCGCGCTCACGGTCGACCTGCTCCTCGGCCAGGCGCCAGGCGTCGGTATTCCCCGCACCCACCACGCCGGCCAGGGCCGCCAGCTGGTCGGCGCTCATGCCGGCATGCAGCCTGGTCTTCATGAGCTCGGCCAGCAGGGCCGCATTGGCGGGCGCGGCCAGCGCGAGCTTGGCGCTGTCGTCGAGCGCACCCAGCGATTCGGCGCGCGCGATCTCGACACGCGCCAGTTCGAGCTCGTGGGCGCGCCGTTCGCGCTCAACTTCGCGCTCGCCCTCGCGTTCGTAGCGCGTGGCGATGGCGTCGGCCTCGATGGTACGCAGCAGCTTTTCGTGCTGGGCCAGCGCATCCTGGACGCTGCCCTCGCGGCGCAGGCTCTCCAGCTGCTGGCGCATTTGCTCGGCGTTCAGCGACAAGCGCCCCGCGGCCTGGGCATCCTGCCATTCCAGCACGCGCTCGGCTTCGCGGCGGTGCGCCGCGTTCTCCAGTTCCAGCAGCTTCAGGCGGCCGGCATGCGCCTCGGCCTCGATCTCCTGTTCGCGCCGCGCCGCCGCCTGCCCGGCCTCGTGCAGCCTGGCCAGTTCGGCGCGCTGGCGGCCGGCGTCCTCGATGCCGGCCGCCTGCTCGATCTTGTTGCGGATCTGCTGCTGCAGCAGCTGGTGCGCGAAGCGCTGCCGGGCCACCGCGCGCGCCTGCGCCGCATCCTGCCGGGCGACTTCGAGCTCGGTGTGCATGCGGATCGCCGCCAGCTCGCGCAACTGCTGCCATTGCGCGGCCTCGTCGCGGCGCGCACCGCGCTTGGCGGCGAGCGCATGTTCGAGCGCGGCCACGGCATCCACCGCACCGCGTTCGATCGCCTGCTTGCGGGTGCGCGATTCGACGATGCGGCCGTACAGTTCGATCTGGCGCGCGCGGATCGCCTGGGCGCGCTCGGCGTTCCTAAGAGAGAGTCCGGCGCCTTCCAGGCTTTCGTCCTGGCGCAGCTCGGCGCGGCGGTGGCGCAGGCGGCTTTCCTGCTCCTCGCGGCGGAGGCGGTTCCACTCTTCCTCGCCATACAGCTCGTCGAGCTGCTTCGCATGCTCGATCCGCACGCGCTGCTCGTCCGCGGCCAGCCACAGGGTGCCTATGCGCGCCCTGTTGGCATCGAACTTGTCGTGGCGCAGCGCAATGGTGTCGACCCGCGCCACCGCCAGGCCGTAGCCGGACAGCAGCAGCGCCAGGCCGCCCTGCAGGTGCTGGTCGAGTTCGGGGCGCAGCTGCTGCCGCCCCGCCATGTCGCGCAGCGAGCGCGCCGCCACGAATTCGCGGGCCAGCTGGCGCACGGGTTCCGTCAACAGCTCGCGCAGCTGCACGTCCTTGATCACGCCGGGCATGGTCATGAAGTGGCGCGCGAAAGCCGGCACGTTCTCGATCTTCAGCGATAGCGTGAGCGTGGCGTCGACCTGCAGGTGTTCGCAGGTGGCCAGGCCGTCGAGCGAAAACTCCACCGGCAGCGCAGCGCTGCGGGTGACGAGGATATCGGCGTGCTGGTCGCGCAGCAGGTTGTTCAGGCGGGTGAAGAAGCCTTCGATCTCGTATTCGCCCTGCGGCACCTCGGTGGCCTGCTCGCCCTGCAGGATGTAGGCGCGGGCCGTGGCCGGCACGCGCAGGGTCTTGACGAAGATGCCGGACAGGTCGCGCACGCCGAAGAACACGGCCAGTTCGTCCGGCCCCGGCGCCCAGCGGTTCTCGACCAGCACCGGACGGTGGCGCGGCGCGCCCAGCAGCAGGCCGCAGGAGCCGCAGTACGAGGCCGCACCGGTACCCGCTTGCTCGCACCTGTGCTCGCAACGGGGACAGGTGCTTGCGCCGATTCCGAACATCTTCAACATGACCCGCTCCTTCTTCATACCGCTCAGTTACCGCTCTTTACCAATCGATTCTAGCAGCCGCCGGCCGGGCTCGTTGTACGCACGACAATCGTGCGCTGGCCTCAGATGATCCCGATCCGCTCCACGCAGGCCACGCTCGCCCCTTGCGCGCGCAGCCCTTCCGCGAAGCCCTCCGGCAGCTGTTCCTGCCATGCGCGCGGCAGCAGGATGCGGTCGCCCGGCCCCGCCTCGCGCAGCAGCAGCGCGCACTTGGGCTGGACGCCGTCGACCGCATCGACCCGGCCGGCATGCCAGGCGCCTGAGCAGCCGCTGGCGATCAGGCGCCCGCGCGGCACGAACTCGCGCCCGCGCGCCAGCCGGTCCGCCATCACCAGCGCCAGCTCCCAGGAATTGCCGGCGAAGGCCTCGGCGCCGAAGCGCACCACGCTGCGCCAGCGGCCCAGCGCGCGGCCGTCGAAATGGCGGGCGCCGCTCAAGACCTGGCGCACGGCGAGCTGGCGCGCCGCGTCCTGGTCCGGCGCGGCGATGGTCTGCTCCTCGTCCGGCGCGTCGTGGCCAGGCTGGCCGGCCTGGCGCGCGAGCGGATGCACGCTGACCTCGACCCAGCCGATGCACGAGTCCGCGCCGCTGTGCAGCGGGAACCAGGCGCGCGCCGTCGACACCGCCGCCGCCGGATCGGCGTGGCCGCTCAGCAGGCCCAGGTGCGGCAGGCCGCCGGGGCCGCCCAGCCATGCATGTGCGGGCAGCCCCGGGGGCGATGTGCCGAGGGTATGCCCGGCCACCCGTCCGCGCTCCCATTCGTCGGACCAGCCGTTCGCCAGCAGGCCGGGCTGCGGCCGCAGCAGGCCGCGCACCATGCGGTCGGCCAACACCGCCGCCAGCTCCCAGCCGCGCTCTCCCGGCGGCGGCCGGCGGTCGAGGCTGAGCACGACCTGGTCGCGGCTGTCGAAACTCGCTTCGGTCAGGCGCGCCAGGCGCACTACCTGCTGCATGCGCTCGGCCAGCCGGGTATCGTCCGGCACCGCGCATTTGACTTCGGCGCGGCCGGCGCGCGGGCGGCGCGTGGCGGTCAGGGTCAGGACCGAGCCGTCGGCCAGCGGGCAGCGCGTCTGCACGGCGCATTGATCCGTGCCTAGAATCGGGTTCATGGCCGCTCCCCTTCCACTTCACCGGCGCTGCTGCGCCGTCCCGCGCAATCCGCCTCCAGGTTGGCGACGATGCGCTCGGCTTCGTCATACAGCTGCGGCAGCGCGGCCTCGCCGGCCTGGCGCAGGCGCGCCAGCAAGGCCCAGGCTTCGTCCAGCGAGACGCAGGCGCGCCGGCTGTGGCGCGCACGGCGCAGCTGTTCTTCCGCGGCGAGCGGCTGGCCCGGCGCCGCCAGCGCCAGCGACGGCATCGCGTTGACGCCCACCGACACCAGGTCCAGGCGCTGCAGCAGGGCCTGCTGGCGGTGGAACTGCTCCTGGGCGGCCGGCATCGCCGCCAGCCGCAGGCCGCACATCAGGCAGGGCAGTTCCAGGAACAGGCGGCGCAGCGCCTTCGCGTCCTCCGGCCCCGGCGCGAAGCGCTCGGCGGCGGTGGCGGTGGCGGCCACGGGTAGCGGGACGCCCGGCGCAGGCAGCTCGGCCTGGCGCTCGGCGCGTTCCGCCAGCACGCGCGCAAAGTCGCGCGTCCCGCCCAGGTCGACCGGCACGCAATCGTCCACTGTCACGCCGAAGCGCATGTAGAGCAGCTGGTTCAAGCCCTGGCGGAAGGCGTTCCACTCCTCCAGCGTGGTGCAGGGCGGCAGTTCTAGGCCGCCGGTGGCCAGCTCGTGGCGCAGCGTGGCCTCGACCGCCGCCGCCAGCGCCGCCAGGTCCAGCCGTCCGGACACCTCGGCCGCCAGGAAGAGGTCGAAGCGCTGCTGGGACGCCTGCGGATCGGGCGCATCGACCGCGAAGCTGGTGCGCAGGCCGATCTCCGGCGCCGCCTCGAAGGGCACCAGGTCGGCCGTGTAGGGGCCGGGGTGGAAGGCGTAGGCCGTCTCGCCTGGACGCGCCTCGATGCGGCGTGCGGCCTGCAGGCGGCGGGTGCGCCCGTCCGTGCCGACCACCACGGCCTGGCAGCCGCTTGGCGGCGCGGCACCGGCCGGCAGCGCCAGCGCCAGCACGGTCCGGCCCAGTTCGCAGGCATGTTCGGGGGCAGCCGTGCGCTTGAAGAAACCCAGCATCATGAGCTCATCCGGCCAAGGGTTCGACGGCGAAGGCGGCGCCGGCCGCCTGCAGGTGGCCGGCGGGGGCCGCCGCAAATGGCCAGGCGGCTTCGCATTCGCCGTCGGCGTCCAGGCGGCCCTCCAGGATCGTGCGGCCGGCGCCGTCCGTCACGCGCAGCGGTGCGCGCGCCGCCAGCAGGGCCGGCGCGAACGGCGCGTCGGCCGCCAGCTGCAGGATCGCCCTCCACCCGGTCCCCTCGGCCACCAGGTGCAGGGTAAACCAGCCGTCGTCGGTGCGCAGGGATGCGATCTCTCCGCTGCTGGCCGCGCGCAGGCGACCGTGGCTGCCGCGCCAGCCCGCCGGCTCGGCCTCTCCGGCCGCCGCGGCGCGGCGCTCGACGGCGAGCTGGCGCAGGCGGCGCAGGGTGAGCGGCGAGGCTTGCAGGGCCGCGCGTTCGCCCGCCGTCAGCGGCCGGCTGCCGTCCAGTGCGGCGACCAGGGTAGCATCCAGCAGCACCAGGCGGTCGCCGTCGACGCGCCGGCCCAGCAGCAGGCGTTCCTGCAGCCGGCGCTCGGTATCGCCGGGTCCTGCGGTGTTCGTGTTCATCCCATTCTCCTCATGGTTGCGGCTTCCAGGCGGGCAATCGCCGCGTCGCGCCGCTTGCGCAGGGTCGGCAGGGATACCCGGGCCAGGCCGGCCAGCTGCTGCATGGTCGGCAATTCCCCCGTGGCCGGGTCGCGCCAGTCGTCCGGATACGCATCGTCGCCCGATCCCAGCAGCTTCGCATACACGGCAAGCCGCACCGCCAGGCCATCCCCGGCCAGCGCGCGCGCCACCCAGCCGGAGCGCTGCTCGGCCTCGCCCGCCGCCTGCATGTAGCCGGGGGGGAGTAAAACGGCGGCGGCCAGCGCTTCCCCTTGCGGATCGTGGACCAGCGGCGCCTCGTCTTCGGCGTCCGCCGGGTCGGCGTCGACCTCGAGGCCGAATTCATCCTCGCGCGCTTCCAGGATCCGGTCCGGACCGGGCGTGCTTGCCTGTTCCGACTCCTGCAGCACGCGCCAATAGTCTTCCATCCAGAGCGCGGCCTCGTCGCGGTCCTGCAGCCAGTCGCGGTCCTGGTTCGACGACAGCGCTTCGTAGTCGCCGATCTCGGCCAGCATGGCGGCGATCTTGTCGGGCCCGGTCTTCAGGCTGGCGAAGCGCTTCGAACGGGTGTGCAGCGGCCCGGCGCTGCCGGTGAAGGCTTCCAGGGTCTCGCTCCAGCGCAGCACCCAGTCGGCGCGGCAGTCCGCAATCGAGCGCAGCTGGCGCACCTCGATCGGCGTGCCCTGCAGTTCGCGTCCCAGGATCGCGCCGACCTGGGCGCGGTGCTGCTCCCAGCCGGCGAACAGGCGGGCAATCTCGCCATAGGCCGTGTCCAGCATCCGGTAGGCGTACATGCGGTTCGGGCTGCAGGGGCGGCCGCAGGCGGCCTGGTAGTTGTCGGCGTCGACCTTGTCGCGCAACACGGCGTACATGTCGTTCACCTTCTTGCGCAGCAGGGCTTCGCCGCCGGCATCGCGCCAGAACGCTTCCACCCGCGCATGCTCGGCCGCGACGGCGGCGCAGAAGGCTTGCCAGTCGGCGGGACGGGCCTGCAATTCGTACAGCAGGCCCAGCGCCAGTTCCAGCACCGTGTCGCCGTAGCCGTTGCCCGCTGCCAGCGCGCGCGGCGTGCGCCGGGCCTGGCGCAGGCGCTCGCCGGTCAGCTCGACGTAGTCCGTCAGCGCCTCCGCCAGCGCGGCCGGATCGAGCAGGCGCGCCCAGGCGCACGCGCGCAGGGCCGCCAGCGAGCATTGCCCCAGCAGCTTGCGCACTTCTTCCCAGCCCGGCTCCTGGTACCGGGTTCCCGGCAAACGCATACCGTCCTCTTTCGTGTCAACCCAGCAAAATAATGCCATAGAAACACAAAACCAGGGCGCGCTGATGGCCCGGAGTCACCCGCCGATTCCGCTCATGGCGGCGTGGTGGTCCATTTCATGTCCTGCATGGCGCGCAGCAGCGCCGCCGCCACCGGCGCCGCATGGCCGCCGCCCGTCTCGTCCGAGCGGCTGACGAACACGGCGAAGGCCAGCCGGCGGGTCTGTCCGGGCAGGCTGCCGGGTTCGAGCCAGCCGGTGAACCAGACCGTGGCCAGCTCGCCGTCGCCGACCGGCGCGGTGCCGGTCTTGCCGTACAGGCCGCGCCGCAGCGCCGCCAGCTCGCTGCCGCGGAACGCGCCGGCGGCGGTGCCGGCGTCGATCACGCCCTTCATGCCGGCGCGGATACGGTCCAGGCGCACGCCGAGCGCCGGGCCGGGAGCGGCATCCGCCTTGCGCCCGTCCAGGCTGGCCAGCAGGTGCGGGCTGGCGACCCGTCCCTCGCCCACCGCCGCCGCCACCAGCGCCATCTGCAGCGGCGTGGCCTGCATGCGCAGCCCGATCGCCATCTGGCGCAGTTCGTGGCGGGTGTGCACCGGGTCGATCCCGCTGGGGCTGGCCTGCAGCGCGTCCCAGGCCGACCACGGGTAGTCGGCCGGCAGCAGCCCGCCGTCCAGGCGCAGTGCCTGGCCGAAGCCGAGCCGGCGCGCCATCGCGACGATCGGCCGCACCTGGTCGAGCGCCCCGGGGCTCAAGGGCTGCAGGTCGGGCGCGCCGCCCTCGGGCCGGCCCAGCAGGCTGCGGTCGGACAGTTCCCCCAGCCAGGCGAACCAGGTGTTCAGGCTGTAGGTCAGGGCCTGCTGCAGGCCCAGGCGGCCATCCTGGGCGCGCCGGTCCAGGCCCTGGTCGCGGAAGTTCGTGATGCGCGCGCGCCCGTCGACCGGATAGCTGGGCGCATCGGTGCGGAAGGCGAAGCCGCGCGCGGCGGCGGCGGCGTTGATGCCGGCCAGCGATTCGCCGGCCAGCAGGGCGTCGAGCCGGGCATCCTGGCGTGCCGCCAGCTCCAGCCCGAGGGCGCTGACGATCTTGAAGGTCGAGCCCGGACTCCGCTCGGCGCCGCCGTCGTGCTGGAAGGCCGGCAGGCGCAGCGGACTGGCGGCCGGGTCGATTCGGTCGAAGTCGCGCACCTCGGCCCAGTTGGCGCTGTCGACCTGGCCGG